>CAYOLL010000196.1:10336-10759 GCA_964404765.1 uncultured Gemmatimonadota bacterium
CGTCCATGCTAAATTCCTGCACGGGCTCTTCTTCAGCGGCATCCATGCTGAATTCCTGCACAGGCTCTTCTTTAGTTACATCCATGCTGAATTCCTGCACAGGCTCTTCTTCCGTCACTTCCATGCTAAATTCCTGCACAGGCTCTTCTTCCGTAGCGTCCATGCTGAATTCTTGCACGGGCTCTTCTTCAGTTGCTTCCATGCTGAACTCTTGCACAGGCTCTTCTTCGGTTACATCCATGCTGAACTCTTGCACAGGCTCTTCTTCAGTTACATCCATGCTGAATTCTTGCACGGGCTCTTCTTCCGTAGCGTCCATGCTAAATTCCTGCACAGGCTCTTCTTCCGTAGCGTCCATGCTGAACTCTTGCACAGGCTCTTCTTCAGTTGCTTCCATGCTGAATTCCTGCACAGGCTCTTCTT
>CAYOLL010000197.1:0-1744 GCA_964404765.1 uncultured Gemmatimonadota bacterium
AAACTCTGAATCTTACTCAAGTTCAATTGGCAGAGAAGCTTGAAATCAAACGAAACACACTGTCACGGTATGAAAGCGGTGTGCTTGAACCTAATTTGAATTTATTGCGGTTATTAGGTGAGCGGCTAAATGTAAATTTAAACTGGCTTATTTTAAACAACGGTGAAATGTTTTTATAATGCTCTACTGGTATTTATAGAATGAATAATGAGATAATGACTTGCCCGAATTGTGGCGAGACAATGACGATTAAGCGTTCCAGATATGGCGAGTTCTGGAGTTGCTCGGCATTTCCAAAATGCCATTATAAAGAAAATGTTCGGCATATTCGCTCTCCGAACCGCAATTATTATTTTGGTTTAGGCATCTTTATTTTGGCAGTTTTTTCTTTGTTTTTTCTCGTGAAATTCATCTTTAAATTAATGCTTGCAATGTAAACTTTGCAAGCATAAGACCCGAAAAAAAGAGCGTTAGCAGGCCGACGAATTTTAACAAAGATTGATACAGACGGCTGAAAATCGCCGCTGTATAATCTTGCGTTAAGAGCATTACTTACTTAACTTTGTCAATTTTTCTTGACAAGTTCCGCTTTCAAAGGTAGAATTTTTTAACCATCCGATTCACGCAACCGACTCCGCTTTGAGAAAGATCAAATGCATACACCTTCGACACGGCAGGGCTTAGAAGCACAGCAAGAAATCTTGGTCGAAAAATTGGCCAGGCTACGAGCAGCCCATGCTATTGAGACGGATCCCGCCAGGAAGTTTAAGCTGGAAGCAGATATTGAGCAGGCCGAGAAAGAACTGCGCGAGGTCGAGGCTGAACTTGCGCCGCGCCGGTTCGGATGGCGTAGTCTGGCCGTTTTGCTGGCGGTCGTTGCAGTAGCGATTGCCCTGACCATCCGCTTTTACCCCAAGCAACCGGAACAAGCGCCGACAAGCGAAGCCGCCGGCGACAGCCTCTTTAGTGTCCTGATTCTGCCCTTTGATCCGTTGGAGGACTGCAAAGCCACGGAGGCCGATCTGGCCCGGCAGGTCCATAAACGGCTGTACGAGATGAACGAAACGCAGCATCTCGGCCTTAAACTCGCTTATAAAGACCAGGAGACCTGCCCGATTACCTATGAAGATGGCCGTAAGCTGGGCCGGAAATATGACGCCGATCTGGTTATATGGGGCGAGTTTGAAGAAAAATGCGACCTGCCCGGCCAAAAAGCCTGCCTGAGCTATGCTCTGGTAAAAACGGCCGATACCAAAGTAAAAGAGAGCGGCGAAACCGGGATGCAAGCCTTGAGCAGTATGAGCGAAATCCGCGAAGGCCGTTTGCTGGAGGATGTGGAGTATGTGATCTATTGGACGCTGGGCTTGAAAGCTTTTGACAGTAAGGATTATCACCGGGCCATTGAACTGTTTGAGCAGATTCAGGCGGCGTATGATGACGCGAAATATGTTGATTTGTTTTTTAATCTGGGGGTCAGTTATTACCAGATAGGGGACTACGCCCGGGCTGATTCTAACTGGACACGGGCGATTGAACTCCAGCCGGATTTAGCCCAGGCCTATTACAACCGGGGAGTTGCTTATGGTAAATTAGGCAAATATGATCTGGCGATAGCCGATTACAATCAGGCGATTCAACTCCAGCCGGATTATGCCAATGCCTATATCAACCGGGGAGTTGCTTATAAAAACTTAGGCAAATATGATCTGGCGATAGCCGATTACAACCGGGCGATTCAACTCCA
>CAYOLL010000197.1:1844-10652 GCA_964404765.1 uncultured Gemmatimonadota bacterium
GATCTGGCGATAGCCGATTACAACCGGGCGATTCAACTCCAGCCGGATGATGCCGCTGCCTATTACAACCGGGGAAATGCTTATTATCACTTAGGCAAATATGATCTGGCGATAGCCGATTACAACCGGGCGATTCAACTCCAGCCGGATTTAGCCGCTGCCTATTACAACCGGGGAGCTGCTTATAATGACTTAGGCAAATCTGATCTGGCGATAGCCGATTACAACCGGGCGATTCAACTCCAGCCGGATTTAGCCGTTGCCTATATCTACCGGGGAAATGCTTATAAAGACTTAGGCAAATCTGATCTGTCGATAGCCGATTTCAACCGGGCGATTCAACTCCAGCCGGATTTAGCCGTTGCCTATATCAACCGGGGAAATGCTTATAAAGACTTAGGCAAATATGATCTGGCGATAGCCGATTACAACCGGGCGATTCAACTCCAGCCGGATGATGCCGAGGCCTATAACAACCGGGGAAATGCTTATGATGACTTAGGCAAATCTGATCTGGCGATAGCCGATTACAACCGGGCGATTCAACTCCAGCCGGATGATGCCGAGGCCTATAACAACCGGGGAAATGCTTATGATGACTTAGGCAAATCTGATCTGGCGATAGCCGATTACAACCGGGCGATTCAACTCCAGCCGGATTATGCCGATGCCTATATCAACCGGGGAGTTGCTTATTATAAATTAGGCAAATCTGATCTGGCGATAGCCGATTACAACCGGGCGATTGAACTCCAGCCGGATTTAGCCGCTGCCTATATCAACCGGGGAGCTGCTTATCGTGACTTAGGCAAATCTGATCTGGCGATAGCCGATTACAACAAAGCAGTCGCACTGAATCCTCAGCTAAAGACACCGGAACGCGATAAATTCTTTGGGCCGGCAAAATAAGCGCCTGATATTTAGCGGCATTTACACCGCCGCAATCGGCGCGGGTCCGTTTACCCAACAACGGGCGTTTTTTTCCAGTCCAGCGTGCTGACCGGCGAGAGGCGGTCACGGCGCATGGCCCAGCCGGTTTCGTTGCGGCCTTCGGCGGCATAGCGCAGGGCGCCCACGCCGAACCGCTCGTTGATGCGGTCTAACAGTTGGGCCAGTTCTTCCTGGCGGCGGTCCGGCCGGCAAAAGATGTCTAATTGTTCCTGATTGTCCGGGGTCAGTTCGGTCAACTCAATGCCGCAGCGTTTAAAGGGGAAGCAACTGCCGCCGGGCCATATTTTGGTTAGGGCGTCCTGGGCCCGGTCGATCAAGACACTACTGGCCTGCGTCGGCAATAGCGCCACGTCGCAGGCGCGGTGGAACTGCGGCTGCTGTTTTTTAAACGGGTCGGTGGCTATCCACAAACAGGTCGCCCCGATGGGGTTTGAAATGCGGAAGTTATTTAGTACACGTTCCTAATCTTCCAAGTCCTGTAATTTAATGACATTGAATCCTAATTAGTTAGGCAGTAACCTTACAAAATGATCCGACGCCTCTTTCAAATCTTGCAACGTGTACTATCCCTCCTGCTATTGTTACCGCTTCGCTGCATTATTCTATACACGCCGCTTGGCACGCGACTGGCAGAACGAATAATGGCCGGCATCAACCTTTATGCCGCCAATCAACCCGGAATTGGCCGGATAAATATCCAAATGACGCAATTCGTCTGGCCGATCCTATCAACACCGGGCGCGGTTTTCTCCGATCTGCAAATTCTGACAACGGATAGCCGGGAATTAATTCGTGTAGCAAAGCTAAAAGTAGAATTTGATCCCGCCGCGCTGCTTCTTTGGCGGATTAAGGCCGCCAAATGCGAATTTTCCGATCTGACCACCACTTATTTTGCGCCTCTGCTAACCATATCCGGACTGAGCGGTAACGGGTTGCTTTTTCCGGGGCGGCTGCAATTGCAATTAACAGCCGGCGCGGTGCGCAAATCCACGCTGGAAAGTAGCAGTATCGACCTGGAGAATTGGCCGGATGCGCCTTTCGTACACCTGAGCGCGGTCATATCCGGCCCGGCAACGGATGTGGATCAATTCGTGGATCTGCTGAACTCCAATGGCCAATCAGAACCGGCTTTTTGTGTCAGCAGTGGTCGGGCATGTACGACATTAGAATTGAGCGGGCCATTTTCCCAGTCATCCGGGTTCGGCCCTGGTATAAACTATAATGCCCATATTGACGGTCAGGCAATCGAAATCGCCGATTTTTTTGGCTGGACTATGACCGACGGGAACTTCCAAATTGACGCAAATGCGCGGCAGACTCTCGGTCAAGGTCAGGCGGCAATTAATGGCGTGCCGACCTGCATTGATTGGCTGACGCATATTAATCAACCCCCGCCGAACAGCGTTACCACCATACGGGCGCGTCTTACTGCGACTGATTTAAAGCAGCTTGACTTTAGCGATTTCCCGGCTTATGACGGCACGGCCATTCTGACCTTGCAGATCAGACCAAACCCGAACTTTACCACACTGGAAATGGTCTTTGATCTACACCAAACCGCTTTCGATTTTATACTTATCGGCTTGCATAAAAACAGCAATGTGGCCGCACAACTTCAGGCGGATATAAATATTTTTAAAGATGGACAACTTGAGCTGCAACGATTAGAACTGATCGGCGCCGCCCGGCTGCAGGCTTCCGGTCATGGTTTTTTGAATACGCACAACAATCTAAGCAATTATCAGCTCCATGTTCACCTGGCACAATATGCCGAGAACGATTTTTGCGCGGAAGTTTACCTGGAAAAAGGTAACTATCGGATTCAACTCAGCGGCGCTTGTTTTGATATGCGCCCCATTTTAAAGCTGCTGGCTAACCCGGCTTCCGCCGAAGCCAACACGTTTACGGGCGATATCGACATTCGCTTGAACAGAGCGCTTTTTTTCAACCACGAACAGGCGCAGTCCCTATATTCGATCAGCTCCTGGGTTCAGGGTCAATTAATAGCCGCACAATTGACATGGCAGGCGCCGGGCAGACTACTGCTGACGTATCAACCGACGAACAAATCCGCACAGTTGACAGGGGCGACCGACGATGCCGGGGCCATGCTGCGCGCTTTAACCCGGCTTGACCTGCTGAAAAGCGGGCAATTGAAGATTCACGCCGCGCGCGACAGTGCGGACTCGGTGTGGCACGGGCAAGTATCATTAACGAACTCTACCCTCACTCAGGCGCCATTGTTGGCCCGAATCTTATCACTCGCTTCATTGACGGGTTTGTTGGAGTTATTGAACAGCGGCGGCGTAGTCGTCGAGCATTTGGAAGCGCAAATAAGCTATACCGACAATCTTTTAACCGTCAAAGACGGCCAGCTTAAAGGCTTTTCGCTCGGTTTGACCGGTGACGGCACACTGGATTTTAAGCGAAATCAAATACGCTTGGACGGACTGCTCATTCCGTTTAACGCCGCCAATAAAATAGCGCGCCAAATTCCGGTCATCGGCAAAATGATGCCCGATGAAAGCCTTGTGGCGGCGCAATATCATCTGCGCGGGCGGCTAAATGACCCGCAAATCCTGGTGGACCCGCTCTCGGCTTTAAAGCGCGGTGTAATCGGCAGGTTGTTTGATTTCTTCTAATGCTATACGATTATTCTAATTTGCTTAATGTTGCATAGTAGCAGGATTCTGTTAGATCAGCCCAGGCACTGAGCTGCTTCTGAAACGCCGCGTAAGAATCATAAACTTCCTTGCAGACCGGATCGCTCGCTACCAGTTCCGTAATGATCTCTTTAGTATAATGACGCAGCCCCTGCAGAACGTCATCCGGGAAGCGTCGAATCTGAACCCCATGCTCCGTGATGAGTTTTTGCAAATATTCACTGTTTTTGGCCTCAAACTCAGAGAGTGTCCATTGATTGGCGCGGGCGGCGGCTGTGCGTACAATAGCTTGTAAATCAACGGGCAGCGCTTCAAACTTGGCTTTATTTACAAACATCTCTAATGCCGGCCCCGGTTCATGCCAGCCCGGATAATAATAAAACTTGGCGACTTTGTGAAAGCCCATGATGAAATCATGATACGGGCCAATCCATTCTGCGGCATCAATAACGCCCCGCTCTAAATTTGTATAAATTTCACCGCCGGGTGACAGAACAGCCGACCCGCCGGCTTTGGCAATAACTTTGCCACCCAGCCCCGGCGTCCGCATTTTCAAACCTTTAAAGTCATTTAGAGAGTTGATCTCTTTATTAAACCAACCGCCCATTTGCACACCGGTATTGCCAGCCAGCATGGGTATCACATTAAACCCTGCATAAAGCTTTTCCCACAGAGCAAGACCGCCACCGCTAATAATCCAGGCATTGATTTGCTGGGCGTTCATCCCAAAAGGAACTGCGGCAAAAAACTGCGCCGCCGGCGCTTTTCCGGCCCAATAATAAGCCGCGCCATGACCCATTTCCGCCATGCCCTGGCTAACTGCGTCAAAAGCTTCCAGCGCCGGGACCAGCTCACCGCCGCCATAGACTTTTATCTTCAAGCGGCCCTCGGACATTTCGTCTATCCATTTGGCTATCAACTCTGCGCCTTCGCCCAAAACAGGAAAATGCGGCGGCCAGGCTGTTACCATCTTCCATTCATAAGTTTGCCTTGTCAGCGCTGTTTGTGCGACGGCTGGTTGTTGATTTTCCGCATTGCAACCAAATATTAAGCCGGTTCCGCCGGTCAAAACGGCAGCAGTCGCCTGTTTCAAAAAGTCACGCCGCTGGACTGGCGAGGCGCTTTCCACGTTATCCACATTGCCTCCCGATGTTAAAAATTATGCAGGTAATGCGCCAAAAGCTATACCGGGCATCCGCGTCTGAATTGTTGCGTCGCTTTGGGCGGCAGCCTCGACACGTTTAAAAAAGCTATCCAGCTCTTCAGCGGTCAGCTTACCATCGGCCAGGATTTCATTGGCGTAAAGACCCAGTTCTTTTGCCTCGGCCCAACTGATTTTGCCCTCTTTGATCGCATCATAGCCTTTTTGATAGCCTTCATCAAAATGTTGCTTATTATAATCTTGCGGCAGACGCTGTTCCATTTGGCTTTGAAAATAGTGGCCGGTTTTATCGGCAACATACCCAGTCAGTTTGCCGATAGCCAAAACCAGGGCAATGGCCAGAATTATCATCAGGATTAGCGACACGCCGCAACCGATTAAGCAGCCTTTTTTCCAATTAAACGGTTTTTGATTCGTCTCATTCATTGTTTAGTCCAATACTTGAATAACTTTGTATAAGGTCATCGCTTCATCAATGCCTTTAATTTTTTGTGGCGGTAACTGCAGCGACACAATGTGATTTTCGACCTCATCATGCGTTACCGCACTAATAATGATCTCACCTTTACCGGCGATACCTTCCAGCCGCGAGGCGATGTTGACACTATCGGCAATCACTGTATAATCCATAGATTGCTCCGAGCCAATATTGCCGACAATTGCGTCGCCGGTGTTAATGCCAATTCCCAGACCTAAATTGGTAAAGTCGGCATCATTAACAGATAGCTGCAGCGCTTGAAACGCATCTTGCATACCAACGGCCGTTTGAATGGCCCGAAATGTGTCATCAGCATTACTGATGGGAGCGCCATAAAAAACCATCATGCCATCGCCCAACAGTTTATCCAAGGTGCCCCGATATTGAAAAACAATACTTGTTAGTTTTCCAAAAACTTTATTCAGGGTACTGACGACTTCTGTCGCTGACCGCTTGTTAGAATAAGCCGTAAACCCGCGAATGTCGGCAAATAACGTGGTGATTTTACGGACTTCACCGCCTAACTTAAGATACTTTTGCGGGTCTTTAAGAATTTCAGTGGTGACTTCTTCGGACATATAGCGATGCAGTAATTCGGATAGCAGTTGGTTTTTCTTTTCAATTTCAATTTTCTGCTGCTGAACGGTCTGATGACTTTCTTCTAACTGGGTATGAAGCTCGCGGACACGTAACAAAGATTTGACCCGGGTGATAAGCTCTTCCCGCCGAACGGGTTTGGATAAGAAATCGTCGGTACCAACCTCGATGCCTTTGATCCGGTCACTAAAGTTGGTTAATGCCGTCACCATGATGATCGGGATAAACTGTGTCTTTTGATTTTGTTTAAGCTGTCGGCACACCTCAAAACCGTTCATTTTTGGCATCATGACATCTAAAAGAATCATATCCGGCATGACAACTTCGACTTTGGCCAAAGCGTCTTCGCCATCTATAGCTTCAAATAGCTCATAGTGTTTGCCGTCAACTTCCAACATCGCTGTTAAAAGCTTGCGGTTGGCTTGAATATCATCAGCAATCAGAATTTTATGCACTGATGCTTACCCCGAAATTTAGATTCACCGTCGAATTGTTGTTGGCAATAATTTATACTGGCAAGCAATCTTCTGAACATAAAAATACCCGCAACAATGGCGGGTAAGATAGACGCAGTTTCAATTCGTATACCCGCATGGAGATAGCGGACGGCCAATCTCAAAACTTTCGCATTGAGTTGAAAATAGATCGTAATATGATAAATGCAATAAAGATAATTAATGGCCAATAAATAAGTGGGTGTGACGAAATGAAATTAAAAAATTTGTCCACTAAAGATCGGATTTCATTCTCTTTCATAGGCTATCCACCTAAGGCAAAATTTTTCTTTTTCCAAACTTTAACCCATTCCTGACGTTGTTCGGCAGTCCAGCTTTTGGGTAAATAAAAGGCCAGTTGAGCGCCTTTGTCGATATGAATAATTTGCTCCAGCTCATTTTGGCAGGCTTGACAGAATATAATATTGTTTTCGTTTGTAACCTGACTCTGGCGGTTGTCAAAAAAACAATGGTCGCAGATAATTGCCGGTTGCATGATGGACTTTAGCAGCTCATCAAGCGCCGGATTTCCCGACGAAGCCACCGGCTTCTTTTCTTCTTTTTTCTTGCCCAACAAACTATCGAACAGCTTCATCGATTTAACCTTAAAGAAAAGTTAAACCCGTTCCAAAATATTAGAACGGGTTTATATTCTGGCTGGGGTGGATGGATTCGAACCAACGAATGGCGGGACCAAAACCCGCTGCCTTGCCGCTTGGCGACACCCCAACCAATAGTGAGGATCGACTTAGCAAAAACTATAGCTATATATAATAAACTAGCCCACACAATGTCAAGCAAATTATTGCTATCAAATATCATTACCGTCTTTGCTTCAGACAGTTATAGTGGTGTCGTTCACAATCGTCATAACGTCTTTTAATTTACAGGATTTGGAAGGTTAGCGTACAATCCTCGTTCCCAAATATTATTTGGGAACGCATTTGCAGGCGAAACTTGGTTCCGCATCTTGTTAATTTGATTAAAGATAGGCGAAAACGAAGTTTCCGTGGCAAGTGCGTTCCCAATCAGAGATTGGGAACGAGGTCTGTCGCTTGAATTCAAGTTTGACGGGCATTGCTAAAATAACCTTCCAAGTCTTGTTAATTTAATATCTTAGTGACTCTGTGCCTTGGTGACTTCACGGCTGATGAATAACTCAGGCTATGAGCCTTTATTTTGTAAGCGGATAATTTTTTAATTCTTCTTTAAGACTACGATTTGGCGGAATAAGCGGATCGTTCAGAATCTCGCTCATGTGCAGGTTAGCAATGCCGCTAATGCGCATCAGGTTCTTCTGGCGCTCGGCTTCGATTAAAGCGCTATATTCGTTTTTTGGCGTCATTATTTTGATTAATGCCGGAAACATTTCGATTAAAACCAGCAGCATCCTTACACCCCAAGCCATCCAAAAAGCCGATTCAGATTCGGCCTTAAGGCTTTCCAAAGCTTCATAGCGCGACAAAAAACCGTAGACTTGAGCCACATAGCGCTGCTCATATTCCTGTTTAAATTCGCCGCGTAGCTGCACCTGAGAATTCAGTAATGAGTCATGCTCCGTCTGGGCTTTGTTCAGCAGTTCTTCGTGTTTGCTGAACAACTCACGGGCGGCGTCATAAGCCGGACCTTGTCCCGCCTTACCCGTCCGGCCTTCTTTAACCGTGCCGATGGTCTCGTCGAGCATCACATATTGGGCCTCTGATATTTTTTGTCGATATTCGCTGATCTGCTTTTCCAGCGCATCAACTCGCCGGGTCAAAAAATCTTCCTGGGCGTGCTTACGCAACAATGACTTATCGTTTACCCGATTTTCCAGAACTTTCAATTGTTGCAGGATTCTATCTTCAAAAAGCTTCATTTCCAGCGGGATGGCAATAATAATGCCGATGACCAATGCCAACGGCAGGCGCATGGCGGCTGTCAAGCGGGAATTTGCGGAGACGATCTCACGGTCAATCGCCATAATCATGCAACTGTAGATTAAGCCGATAGATATATAGCTCCGCGGGTCGGGAAATGCGGCATGAATGGCAAAAGCGCCGGATAGAAACGCAAATATTCCGGTAAAAAACACGAAAATTCCCAGTGAAGTCTGGTTTTTGCGTGTATACTCCGGACACATAGCCAAAATTTCCTGATCCGTTTTGGATAAAAATTGAAAGAAAGCATTTATCCGATCAGGGTGGAAAATTTTTTTAAGTTGATTCATAAGGCTTTCAATTATTTTTCGAGTGTAGAAACCAATACGAGCCAAGAGGACCAAAAGTTGCGCCCACAGCGTCACAATTTTCTTTTGAGGCATGGTTTTTGCCTCGCGATTGGTTAGTTTTGTCCGCATATACTCGTCTTTTTGTCAACCTAAATTTGAGTTTGAATGGCTAAACAATATCGCTAATTTAAGGAGACGGTTATCCTGAATTATTCACAAATCTTAACGCAAACGTCGCAATTGACGCTAAAGAC
>CAYOLL010000198.1:0-10636 GCA_964404765.1 uncultured Gemmatimonadota bacterium
ACGACACCGGTCATACATCACGGTTCGCCCCGATGGGGCTTATCACAGCTATGTTCTTGCATATTTTTCTACAAACGGCTTGCCCCTACGGGGCAAAAAAAGCACAGATGACTTTCAAATTTAATTGGAAAGATGTCTAATATCCATCCCCTTCAAACCATCGCCGCTGATGACATCGCCGTCCACTTGAATATCGTTTTTATAACCCCAATTCATATAGCCAATGTCTATGCCGCCATGCGCATATAAGCCCATCAGTGTATGTTCCGGAGTAAAAAAATACTGGACTTGCGCGCCAACATGCAAATAAACCGGGTCTGGATCGATCGACAACCGTAGCTCGCTATTTTTTTCCATTTCCAAGAAGCCTAGACCGACGTGAAAAAAACCAACCATACGCGGGCTCATTCGGGCCCCAACGCCTATCGTAAAACGATTAAAACCGGAGAATTCCTCCCCACCAGCCAATCCCTGATCGACCCGTGCCCCAATGATAAGCGGTAATGATTTTGCCCGGGTGGTCGAATCTTCCCGTGCGGTTCCGGCTACACCGTGTGGCGAAGTCTCTTGGACCCGAATTCGCTCCTGCTCATAATTGTTGTCGTCAATAGGATGGGTGTGGGTGTTATCCACTTCGCGGTCACCGTCGTTTTCATCGGAAGCGGCTTCTATTGCGTCGCTCAGCTTGCCGTGGTGGCGTCCATCTGTGGCGCAGCCGGAAAAAAATAAACCTGGGGTGGTTAAAAGGAGCGCCGAGACGCAGAAACAGTGAATGAAAGACTTCATAACAACAAATCTCCGTTATAGATAAAAGTAGGTTTTTTACAGCCGCATTCGCAAACTTCCGCTACTTCCAGTAAAAAGATGCCCGCAGAATAAGTGGTGTACCCGTGACAAAAAAACGAGTACCGTTGCCCTCCGAGCTGCCCCAGCCGGTATAGAGCCGCGGACCGACTTTAAAATTCTTAACCCCGACCATCACACCGGCGGAAATTCCGGCAAAGAAGCCGGTGCCGCAAAACATGCCACCACAATCATTTTTGACATCATCCGCTGCGCCAATGCCGACATTGGGGCCAATCTCTATCTCGGCGTTGGGCGAGAGATGGCGACGATAGAACGGATCAAGCTGTATCATTTGCGTAAACTGGGTGTTATCGTTGTGCCATGATTCCATGTTGATGGGGCCGACCCCTAGCCTAACACCCAGCGAAACATCGGGTGTTTTTGGCCAGGCATAGGCCAGGGCAATATGAGACAGACCACCTTCAATTGACAGTTGACGCTGCTGCGCCGCCGCGTTTGATACGAGTGACAGCAACAAAATAGTTGCCCCGAAAAACCATTTTGATCGAAACATACTAAACCTCATTGCGTGAGTGATAAAATTCTGGCGGATCCTGCCGCCGCTAAAGGTGTTGAGAACCCATTATACAGGGCAAAAAATACGCTATTCCATCACCGACGGAATTTTTTTACAAAATCGGGATAATTTAGACATAAAAAACCCGCCGCGGGAGGATGCGACGGGTTGGGAGGTGAAACATGAAGGGTCAATTTGTAGTGTCAAGTGGCAGGTCAATCCACAAGGGTCATTTCCACAAAGCGGCCGGGTTCGAAGACGCTGGCGTTGACTTCTTCGAAGACAATGCGCAGGTCAAAGTTGTAGTCGCTGCGCGGCACCAGGCCAAGTCCGCGTTCCATCGGAATCTGCAGTTCGATCAGCCAATGCTCGCCGTATTGACGGCAAACGGCCTTGAAGTCGGACTCATCCACCAGTCGGCCATGCCAGTTGATGTAATAGGCGTCGTTGTCCCAAACCGGTTCGGCAGTCCCCACGCGGTTTTGCTGGAAGCGACGGGCTTCCGGCGTAGCGTCTAAAGCGCGGGCGGTCAGCTTGCCGTCCGCCGGATTGTAGCGCACTTGCAAATTATCCGCCCCGGTCTGCCAATCGTCATCGCCGCAATTCAGTTCGATCACAACCGGCACGGGCATATTGACAATGAAGGCAAAATTCAGGCTGTTCTTATTCCAGACACTGTGGACGTCCGCTTCAAAGCGGTCGTTTTCGGCAAAATAGACATTATCGGCAATCAGCTTCCAGCTTTTGTTCCACTTGCCGTCAATGCCGACGGTTTTTTTAGGCAACCGGGTGGAAATCGTCTGACCGGGGTGAAAGTCTTCGGCGTCGTTAAAGCCGTCCACATCCGAGTCAACTTTTCGCGGGTTGATGCCGGTATAAAGTCCCTGCAAATATTCGGCCCGATCATCCACGCCGTCTTTGTCGGAATCGGCGGTAGTCGGCAAACCTTTGTAACGGCGCTCATCCATCGGTGTGCGCAGGTCAGCGTCAATCAGACCGTCGCCGTCGCGATCTTCGCCTTCCAAAACGCGCGCGCCATCCAAACGCAAGTAGGCGTTGGAACGGCGCATGGCCGCGCCGATTTCGCTGTAATCTCGCGCCGGAGCATCGGCCCCGTTCATGTAACGATAAGTTCGGCTGACTAACTGCCAGATGGCGCCCTGAGTGACCGGGCTGCCGGATTGCGGATAGCCGGGCGCATCAGCAAAAGGAACGGCCGCCGCGGCAAAGCTCGTTTGATTCCACAACATTCCGTTGGTTGATACCGTAGCTTCGTTCGTCGCCGGATAAATCGCAATCACCAGATCGTATTGGCCGGGCGTTACACCGCGCGTCGCCAGATCCCGGGCGACCACTTCTGCGCTCAGGCCGTCTGCGCCAAATACCGCCGCGTCCTGCAAATCGTTTACCGACACATAATCCACCTGAACATTCAGACGGGTCCCCGATTGCCGCCAGATGAATTCGCGTCCGGTCTCAAAACCTTTTTTCAACGCCTCAATGTCCGTTTCGCGCAGTCGCTGCGCAGTCGAACCGCGATAAATCACGGCAACGGCATCCAATTGGGAGAATTGGGTATAGCGAGTACCACTAATCGGCGCAGCGCTGAACTCTGTTGATAAAATACAGTGCGAGCCATTGGTCAGGCGGGCGGCTATTTGATAGATGTAGGTTTGGCCGGCCGTCAGGCCGCCGTCGGAAAAGGAATAGGTTTTGGGCAGGCTGGCATAAGGTTTGGCCTTAGCCGGATCGATTTCCGGCTCGGTGGCGCTGCGGCGATACAGGTCAAAACCGGCCACCTGGGGCAGATCATAGGCGGCGGGCGCGTCCCAGTGCAACTCCGCGCTTAGACTGCGCGGCACGATCTTCAGCTTTGTGATAGGCGGCAGCAGCAGCGCAGCGCACGTTTCGGACATGGCGTATTCTTTGCCGCCGTTCAGCAGTCCGATCCGATAATAGTAAACATTACGCTCGCCGGCTTTGTCATCAGAAAAGCCAGTTTCCTTGACGGTGCCGATCAACAGTTTGGGCGACGGTTCAAATGTCGCGGTACTGGCGCGGTAGATGCGGTAAGCATCCGCGCCCGCAGCCGGTTGCCAACTTAATTGGAAAGTATGACTATCCATCTGACGGTTGAGCAGCCCAACAGGAGCCGGCGGCGCGGCTTCTTGGGCCAGAACGCTTTTGCCTGTCAGGATTGCCGTTGCAAAAAGGATGAGGGTGAGTTTGGATTTGCTGCGCATGGTGACACCTGCCTTCTTTACGATTGCCTTCGGTTTGAGCGGCCCGCTTTGGGCAAACACGCTCGGTTTGTTTGAAGAGTCCACAGCAAGTTAAAGCGATTTTCGTACCGGAAATCCAAACCGGGCTTTTACAGAAATAACTTTTGAAATCAAGAGAAGTTCCCTTAATTTTTGCCGTAACGCCTCCCTGCTAAGTTATTTCTAATTCAGGGGATTGCCACATTTTTGTTCATTTTATGGAAATACGGTGTCGTTGTTGTAAAAAAAAGTTGCATCTTCCGCTATTTGGAAATTTTCCTGAGAATGTGATTAAGATAGCGGATGGCTCGTTTGGACAGGTAAGCAAGATTGTTGGAATGATTATGATGACAGCTTTTCTTTTTTTAACGCCTTCAGATAATTTGCGAGGAATGGAAGGCGCGGGCAACATAGACGTTATCGTTTTTCATCACATAAAAGAGCAAGTATTTATCAAAACCGGATACCGGCCAACGGCGCAAACCCTTCAACTTTTTGCTGTAAATGTCCATTGGGTTGCCCTTATGCGGCATATCGGCAATCACTTCCAGAGTTCTTCGTAACGCCGTGATGAATTGCCGCGCAATGTCCGTATCCGGGTTTTCTTGATCCAAATAGGTTTCAATTTCATGCCGATCATTGATGGCCTTTTGCATGAGGACAACTTGATACGTCATAGGACCGCCGCCGCCGCAGTTTGTCGGCTCAGTTTCTTCTGACGGAGTTCATCGGCATGTTTTTCCAAAAGATTCAAAGCCATTTCCATGGGGACAGGTTCAGAGTTCAAACCTTCCAGAATCAGCTTTTCAAACTCCAGCTGCGCTGACCGTTGCTGCGCTTCGCGGATGTAGTCGCTGATGGCGTCATAGCCGCCTGCGCGAACCTGCGCTTCCACAAAAGCCAGCAGATCGGCCGGCAGCGCGATGTTGAATGTGATGGCAGTGGATGGCAGTGGGCATGGATTGGGTTGTATTCGGGTGGCGAATACATGCCACAATGTACACAAGTGAGAATGGCGTGTCAATTGCAAAAAAGCAAGGAAAGAGCAAGGCGATCTGGACAATAATCCGACCGAGTTTATGGACGTGGGGGCTGGAATGCTATGGGCAACCGGCTGAAAAGTGGAAGAAACGCCGTAAGATGCGCCTGTGGTTAATGCGGAAAGTGGCGAGACGCCGCCGCCGGTAGAAGGCGGGGAGAATTTGGATGGGCAGGCGAAGTTGTTTGGAAGTTTGGAAGATTAAAATCACATCTTTGATCAATTCGCTTTGGACAGCGACGCTGTCGATGATGAGACCCTGACCGAAAACGCCGAGCTTTATCGTCGTTTGACCGTCCAATCTACCGTTTTGTGATAAGATATCCAATCCAACTTACTAAAAGCAGCAGGATACAGGCAGCGAGCATAAAAACAATTGGCAAAAATGCTGGGTATCGTTCGATAAGCGTCAACAAACCCTTCTGCGTCTTTATTTGGTAGATATCGATCTCGTCCTGTACCGCCAGCAAATCCTTTTCACCGCGCTTTGAATATCCATAATGGATTAACTCATGCTCGATAACTTCTTTAATTTTTTCAAGCAATTCTTCATCGGAAAGAAAAAGGCAGTTTTTCACGAACGAGCCGTAATAAATTTTAATGTGCTGACCCGATGGCTTATATTTAGGTTCAAAGGCATACGAATCATCAGGAAAACGCATCTCCAAATATTCACCCATTGTATAGACATCCGGCAAATCCGGCGATTTTGTCTTGGATTCAGGATCAACAATAACAGGAATATCCAATTCCGGGGCAACTTGCTCTGTTATTTCTCGGACAGCCTTTTTAAACTGAATCAAGCTCAGCATGCCGGTTATTTCCCTAGCAAAAAGTTAGCCAGCTCAGAATAGCGCCGGTCATCCGCTAAGGACAGCAGCGTCTGATCCGAAAGATCTTCCAGACTTAACTCTCGATAGATAACGGCTAAGAGCAGCTTGGCTTCCGGCAACGAATCATCTATAAATATTGCATCTTTGAGATGTATCTGGGCTCGAACCGACTCGCCCTGACGCCATAGCTCACGGCCTTGGGCGCAGCTATCTTGCGCCGCTTTTTTGAGAATGAGCCAATCGTTCAGGTCTTCTTGGCATTGACGGCATTTTACTGGATGGCGCGTCTGCGCCGCATCGAGTGGATGACCGCATATCGAACATTTTAATTCCATATTAAACGCCTCTTGATTTGTTTAAGCTCAATAGCCTAATTCTTGCCGGCGGGATAGGATCGAATCTAATATCCTGCGAACCAGGTTCGGATCGTTATTCAGAATGGCGGCGATCAGCTGGTCAAACCAAGCTTCCAAGTCGAGATCGGGAATCTCATCGCGCCGCTTCAGCATCGCCAGCGCTTCGGCAAACAGTGCGTCATCTATAGCCTGACCGGCGCCGGGCTTGAATAATTCCAAATCACCCAAGTCTTGCGTATGCGGGAGGTCCGCCGTATCTTTGTATTCAATCTTTCGCTTCACAGTTAGAATGCCATCACGACCATAGTGAAAGGTTGTTTTAGTCACAAACGTTCTTTTATCGGCATTTTCGGGGATACGGCACTCCGCGCTGCCTATGCATACGTTGTCCGGGTGGTTGATTAAATCAAAATGATCGCCTTCATAAAAAATCATTGAGTATTCATAGGAATTTGTCTCGATAATTGACCAATGCAGTCCCGACTCGGCTTTCGAAGACTCCATTGGAATGTCCTTTCCACGTTCAATAATCGACCGAAGCTTGTTTTCTTCAAAGATCCGGCTTAAAAGGCGTATTAGATTTAGGTATTGATATAAAATATCTACCCTTCCAGAAAGGCTGCCAAGCAATCGCTCGATGACGTTTGCTTGACCGACGGTTTTGCCAAGATGGGTCAAAAATTCGCGGAGACGTGCGTCGTCTTGAATGAATTGACTGACGAAGTTAAACCCGTCCTCATTCTCTAATAAAGACAGTAGGCCGGTTGCTTTAATCGGAGGGCTGACCTGCTGTTGGCTCAGAAGGTCTTTGAGCTTTTTAAAATCCTCTTCGCTGTGTTCGGCCCGGAGTTTTTTTAGTAAACTACTGGCCATCAGAACATTTCTAAAACCCGAAACAAACTCGCCTCGACTAAAAAGCTGCAAAACAGCCTCTATAGCTTGCTCCGAGGAGTTAATATCGGACTGAGTAACGCTGGTGCCAAGGGAATGCTCCAGTTTCACCATATAGTCATAATCCGGGAACCGGCGGTTGATAATGCCGTTGGCGACCGCCGCACCCTGGGCCACGCACATCAACGGGTCAATCCGGGCGTCAGACAGCGGTTCTATCTCGAAACGTTCGGCATGTTTCAAAATTAGAGATTTATACTTATCAGTTTGATCTTGCCCAATCAATTCTTTGATTTGACAAATAAAATTATCTTCAGTCGTAACCTCTTTATTTCTCAGTGCTTCCAGCTTAATGAGAAGTTCTGCTGGCAGGCCATTTTTTCCTAAATCGGTTAAAGATTGTTGGGTTAATTTGAAGCTTGTTAAAAGTTTTTTGACGTATTGGCGGATATATGGGATCTTGCAGGTGCCGCCCACCAATAACACGTGGTTGATCAACTCTTTAGCAGGTCGGTCGGCCGGGAAACCATTATATGTGCGTGTATCCGCCAGTACCTTTTCCACCGGCTCACGGGTTTGTTCGACCAGGTCATGGATCGCTGCTTCAAATTCCGCGCGTCGTATCGTACATCGAATATGGACCGACCCATGCGTAAAACTAATCTCAACCTCCTCTTTATCGGAAAGCTCAATCTTGGCTCTCTCACACTCGCGCAAAAAGAGCTTGTCCTCGATCGAATCTTTTGGTAGCGACTGATTTGTTTTCTGTAGTGCCAGCTGTGCCAGCCGGCGATCCAGATCATCGCCGCCCAGTTTCCCGACTCCTTTGGCGCTGATCTCCGCAAACATGCCGTTCTCAATTTCGAGCAGCGTTACATCAAAGGTGCCGCCGCCAAAGTCATAAACCAGTACGGTTTCATGCGCCGATGAACCCAATCCGTAGGCCATGGCGGCCGCGGTCGGCTCATTTATCAGCGTCACGACCTCAAAACCGGCCTGAACAGCCGACTCTCGCGTCTTGGAACGTTGCGGCCCTTTGGAATTGGCCGGAACAGTAATCACTGCTTTTTTAACCTGTTGCCCTAACGTCACTTCGGTTTCATATTTCAACTGCCGAAAAAGATAACAAGCCAATTGCGACGGATGATACCACTGGCCGCCAAACTCTATCTTTATTTCATCCCGATGCTCGTCCAGTCGGCCCAGAACACGCTTGATCGACAGAATGACATTATTGCCCTGACTTTTTTTGGCTCTTAGTCCGTGCAACAGGTGGTCGTGTTCAATTGCCAGGGCCGATGGCGTGATCCACTGATAGTATTCGGGGTCGCTCTGAGTCCAGGCATATTGATTGCGTACAGGGACCGGTTTATTATTCGCGTCTAACATGCACACCAGTGAATTGGTGGTGCCAAAATCAATTCCCAAGTAGATCTCAGGCATGTTTATTCTCCTGCTTGCGGCGTTGAAGAGTGATTACGGCTTTTAAAAACGGTTTTCCGTTTTTTAGAAAGCCGCGACGATGTTCAATTTTGATTCGATTATTTTGATCATCCGGTAAATTCGAGATATAAGTCGTGTCAAGCGTTTCATGGTAATCAAAGTTAGGGGGCAGGCCGACGGTCGTTTCCATTGGCTGAATATTAAAATCCGCCAGAAACGACAGACAGACGTTTTGCAGCAATTTTACGACGCCGGGATCGGTTGCGTTCAGATTATCTTCAAAGGCATTGATCAGACGACCAAGCGCTTTATCCAGATTGCTCAATTCTTGATGATATTGACGCCAAAAAGCGTCCAGCATCTTTTGCTGCTGCGACTTTAACTCCTTGAGCGTTGTTTGGAGTTCTTGTTCCATCCGGGTCATAACCTCATGCTCTACCCTGATCTGGCGCTGTAATCGCATCTGCCGCTCCAAAACAATCAAGAGACATGTTGGAGACGGCTCCACAGACACCGGGTCTTTAGTAGGTTCATTGAACCATTCTTTCAGTTTTTCTAACGCCGTTTTATCTTTGGGTTTGTTTGGCGGCAGAGGCTCAACCGGAAAACAAGACTCCGGCGGCGTCTCGATCAACGCCTCATTGGAAAGTTTTAACTGTGCTTGAATATCTTCTTGCCGGCTGACAAGTCTTTGGCATTGAAGGCGTAAATTATCCAAAACCGCCGGCGTCAGCGCCTGTAAAGACGCCTTTTCGTATTCATCCAGAACATGGATGACTTGCGCAACCATGACGCAGGTTTCATTGGAGACTTTCTGGATTTTGTCGGCGGCCGCTTCTTCTATCTTTTTTAAGGGCCCGCTCACCCGGCTGTCCATATCGCCGAGAAATTTATCCAGCTGATTCAAGTGGCGCTCATAGCGCTTGCGGAAGTCTAACTGACGCCCTAAAACTGTTAATATGGAAATTTCTTGAGACATTTGGCGTTACCAGGGTTTAATGGTCTCTAAGATCAGTTGCCTCAGATCTACTTCGATCGGAAAGTTGTAACAATGCAGATCATAGCGGGCGCGTTGGATCGGCTCTAATAAAATATCATCTTTAAGCCGATTCCACGCCATTTGCTCATCTTCGCTTTTACCTTTGACAGCAGCGCGATGCGCGGAGTTGAGATCTCGCCGATCTGCGTTCTTAAAGATTTTGAATTTCAGATAGGGATTATTCATGGCATATTACCTCTGCCCCAATTTTTAAGCCAATTTTCAAGTTCAATTCGGTCTTGTTCCTGCTCGGAGTCTTCCGTCCTAATTATGATCATATCCCGCGATCTTTCTCTAACTTGAACAACTTGAACTTGAAGTTGGCGAATTAAATTCTCGACATGTTGAATAATTTTGCTGAGCCTTTCTATGAGATTAGAATTAGAGGCATGATTTTTGAGCATTTGTAATTGTTTGACAATATCCTGCCATTCGTGAAAACTTAACGGCCGTTCGTTGAGACTGTTTATTAATGCGTCAGTTATCATTTCAATCAAAGTGTTGGCTAAGTTAGGTGAGTGAATCGGCAGCAGTTCCGTCAAACCTTTCGTTAGACCGACTTGGTCGGAACTGAATAAGGACACATAGCGTTGCTTCATTTCTTCGTCTAGCCGAGTAAATATCTTTCCGAAGGCTTTTTCGCAAATATGTATCTGCGTGTCGGGGTAAGCCTTTTCAGCTTTAATTTTTTCAAGCAGCGTGTGTGCGCTTGTCAGCCGCTTGATCGCGTTTTCAATCGGCATAATAGAACTCCATGAGGTCTTTAACGGGTTTTTTCATGTTGTTGGCCTCGAGCAAAGCCAACCAGACTTCGCCCCAAAACTTCTGTAGCAGCCGATCGTCGATTAAAGTCCGTTGGGCCTTGTCTCTCGTCTTGCGCGAATCCATTCCCAGATGCTCCATCAAGATGGCGCAATTTTCCAGCAACGCATAATCCATGGTCTGAATGCCCTTAACAGCGTCGTAGGCGCGCTTAAAGTCCTTCTGTAAATAGTAATAATAGCCCCAGGCCGATTGAATCAGATTTTTCTCGCCAGCCGATAACGAGCGGGAAGCGAATGCCTTTAAGCAGTCTTCAACTTTTATACAAGCATCAATATCGGCTAACCTATTTGCATTATAGCTGCCAGATTTGAGCAGTTCTTTAAGTTCTGCATAGATACTTTCAAAAGAATGAAGTGCTTTAAGACGCTTTTGCCCATTTACCCCCAGACATGTTGTGAGCGTGGTTTTGTGATCATTATTCAAAAGCGAGAGTTTGTTGGTGTTGAGCAACTTGAGCTTGTCTTCAAAGTCATTTATGTCGCCCGGCTTGATAGTTGCGATATCCGTCGCGTTCCGGCACTCCCGAAGCGTCTTGTATGTTGAAAGTCATCGCAAAAGTGGATTAGAGATTAGAGATTGAAAGTGT
>CAYOLL010000199.1:0-10463 GCA_964404765.1 uncultured Gemmatimonadota bacterium
AGCGGTTGCGTCGTTTGCGCCGTTTGCGTCTCTTGCGTTTATGAATTATTCAGGGATACAAACACCCGATATCGAGATAGGAAAATTATGATTAAGAGTATGACCGGCTTTGGCAGAGCCAATTTAGAGACCCCCGATTTTAAAATTGACGTGGAAATCCGTGCGGTTAATCATCGCTTTTGCGAGGTTTCCATGCGCCTGCCCCGTATTTTATCGCCGCTGGAAGGGCAAGTCCGCACCTTGCTGCAAAGCAATATCAGCCGCGGTAAGATCAACCTGACCATTAATTTTGAGAGCTATGTCGAACAAAACGCAAAGCTGATTTTGAATGAGGATTTGCTGGAGGCCTATACATCGGTGATCGCGCGCATTCAAACCAAGCTGTCCGTGCGCGGTGAATATGACCTGGTATCGCTGCTGCAAATTCCTGATCTGATTGAGCGCTCGTCCGCCGAAAGCGACGCCGAAACCCTTTGGCCATCGGTAGAAAAGGCCATTACCCAGGCGATCCATGATTTTGACCGGATGCGCGATGCGGAAGGTCTGCATTTGACCGAAGATTTGACAAATCGGACCCACATAATCAGTCAATTGCTCAATGAGATCAAAACGGTTTCGTCAACCCAATTGGTCGGCGCAACGGAAAAGATGCGCGAGCGGATCCGCCAGCTTTTAGGCGATATTGCAATTGATGAAACCCGCCTGGCGATGGAAGTGGCTATTCTGGCCGATAAGCTGGATATTACCGAGGAATGCGTCCGGCTGCAAATCCATTGTCAGCAATTTCTGAATTACTTGCAGGATAAAGATCCGGCCGGTCGTCGGCTCAACTTTTTGTTGCAGGAAATGAACCGTGAAGCCAACACCATTGCTTCAAAAGCCAACAATGCCGGGATTGCGCAAACGGTGATTCGGATCAAGGAAGAGTTGGAGCGGATTCGCGAGCAGGTGCAAAACGTGGAATAGGTTCACTAAAAATGCTAAAAATGTGAAGAATGAAAAGAAAGAAAAAGCGGTTCTGATTACTTACGCTGCGTCTTCAAAAAAAGGCGACAAGTCTTGCGCTTTAAGCTGCTCGTGAATTTCCAGCAAGATCAGCAGAATATCGCCGCCGCCAGTTTTGCCCCACATTTTTTTGGATAAATTGCGGGCGATCAGATTGTAGGTTTCGCGTAGCGGTATACTGCGGATGACGGGGGTAGACAGCGTTTTGCAATCCCGCGGGTCGCCCTCAAAAACATGAGCGTCGCGGCAGGTTAGCGGACGAAATGGATGAATGGAACAAGCGCCGTCTTCCGCCAGAAAGATGCACGGCAACTGCAGCCGGTTCTGCTCGTGAATGTGATCCTGAAATTGTTGCTGCGCATCATCGACATTGGCATAGGAAATGACCCGCTCCGAAAGCTTTTCCCTCAGTTCGGCGACCCGTGCTTCGGCTTTGGGTATAAGTTCTTCTAAACGATTCGCCTGCTTTAACTTGAGATACAGGTACAAGCCTTCCGCGTATGAGACCATCAGCAGTTGATGGCAACAATGGAAACAGCCGCGACAACACAAGGGCGGACAGCCGTACAGACGTGTGGTCGCCCGCACTGTGTGCTCGATAAACGCCTCGCCCGGCTGATACACGGATTCTTCCATGCGGGCAATAAAATTGCCGGGTGCAGTCTCGGCGGCGCCGGTCGTTAAAAATGTCTCAATCTTCTTAATCAAACTAAAGGGCATCTTAGCTCACCGCACAGATTTTCCAAATCTTAAAGATTTGGAAAATCTGTATTTATTTATCAGTTGCTCCAAAACTTGCGTCGGACCATTTCACCAATCATGTCGACTACTTCGGAGTCACTCAAACGATCCGTGTTAATCACCAGATGATACAGCGTGGCGTCATCAATGACCTTGCCAAAGTGCTGCTTTATATAATCCTGCCGGCTTTTTTCCATCTTATCGCAAAACTCTTTAGCCCTGGCCTGACTAATGTTGTCACGGCGGGCGATCCGTTCCGTGCGCGTATCTAAAGCGCCAACCAGCCGCACATGTAGAACATTGGGCAACTTGCCGGTAACGATATTGGCGCCACGCCCGATAATAATGGCGTTTCCCAGACGCGCCAGCTTATGAATCGTATCCGATGTCTGATGCACGAGCTTTAGCAGCGGCGGGTGACCACCCAGCATCTCGGCAATATAGGCATCAAAACCGGAGACTTTTTCTTCCCGAAAATCTTCGGCTAATTGTCTGGGCAGGTCGTGGTCTTCCAAAACTTTTTCGATCAAGTTTTTATCAAATACAGTCCAGGCAACTGCTTGCGGGTCTAACTTTTGCAGGCGCTCCGCCAGTTCGGCCGCAACGGAAGTTCCGCCGGCCCCGGCCATGCGCGATATGGTAATCGACGGACTCTGTTTGCGGGCGCTCGAATCCTGGTCTAATTTCCCGGTAACGTATTGTCGTGCTTTATCAACAGTTGTAGTCATAACAGTTCTCTCCTTTCAAGCCAATGTGCATTCAAGATTCAACATTTTAAAATGTATCATATTCTCGTTATGGGTTATTTTTGGCAGAATAAACCCTTAGGGTTTTCTTTACGGAGATGGTCCAAACTTGCCGGTTTTCACGCCTTTGGCAGGAAAAACCCTAAGGGTTTAAAATGCAACTTCTAACCCTTAATCAGTATAAGATACGATATTAGACGATATTGACAAGGCCAAATTTGCGACATTTTTCGGCAAAAATATGGAACGCGAATTTCGCGTATTCAACCCGCAACCCGTTTTTACACACTGAACGAAAAAGTCCGCCAGCGATATGGAAACAATCGGCGGGCTTGTGGGAAAAGCCTTGGGGAATGGCCGGAGTTATCTTCATTACCGGCCGTTGTTGCACCTGATAAAGGTCAAACCAGCCTGTCAATTTATCGACAAACGGCTGCCAATCGCTGGTTTTACCGGTAAACCCAATCACAAAAACAATCTGTTCACCCGGCGTTTGGACCGGCGTGACTTGAGCGTGGGCAGGCGAGGACCACACTCCCGTCAAAAAAACTACCCACAGGGCTAATATCTTGCACATGTTGTATCTCCTTCAAATTATTTAATTGTTATCGTAAATTTGGATTTCAGAGAATGGCATTATAACTAAGCGTCCTTCTCTAAATGGTTGGATATGCTCGGGATGATAAAATTTTTCATCTTCCATTTGAAACGGAAGCCAGATTCCGTGCACCTGTTGAAAATTGGAAAATCGGTTTTCAGAAAACAACACCGGCTCATTGGCGCTGCCTGACCACGTGCCCCGGTCGTAATTTTTAATTGCGGTGATAACGCCCAAACTTGTATTTACATAAATTTGCATCATCCAATAGTAATCGTTTTTTGGGTCGTCCCCAACTGCCGTTAGGACATAAATATTTGGGTCCGAGGTTGCGCTTACGGTCGCGCCTTCTAAAGCGGAAAGGTAGTCCCGAAATTGAAAAAACAGGCCACCAGGCGCGCTAAATGCAGAGCTTTCACGTTCCTGCGTTAGAACATCAGAAGTCTCTATCGTCTCGCCGGCGCTGCTGATATAAAAGCTTTGCGTAGAACTCATCACGCCGATTTCTTTCCGTACCTCAACCCAGGCATTTCCTTTGGGATCCGCGGGTGAATACTCTGTAACAATAGTGGTGCCCGGATAAAGATAGGTGTAATCGTGACGGTAACTATAAACTAACTTATCGGGTTGATGGTTAGAATTTGCCGATGGAAAATAAGTTGAAGCAGTAAACTTAGCCTCCAAACGTTTGATCGGTCGGAAATTTTGTTCGACCCTGGCAATCAAATCATTTACAGTAGGGACTTGTGCCCAATCGGGATACTTGATGATGGCCGGGATGGTGTTGTTATAGGTAAAGTTGTCGAGAAAGATGTTGGCGACATTGCCGGCGCTGTTTTCGCCGAAGAACATCCACGAATCGATATTTACGTTAGCGCCAAGCTGCCCCTTGGCCAAATCGTTGCCGACTAACACGCCATTGATCCAAAGATCGAACCGGTTTGCCGCCACCGACTGCGCGGTACTATATGTATAATTAATCGTTGAAGCTGTGTTGTTGCCAACGATCTCTACTATGAAAGCCGCGCCCTGAATAAAAGGCGAACTCGGCAGCGCAGTCCAACTGCCGCCATTGCGATAATTAGTCGTAATCTTCCCGCCGGCCCCAAATATCCATTGAACACCTGTAAATACCTGCACACTGGTAAAAGTACCGCTGCTTGAAAAATCGCTGCCGTCACCTTGAAAAAAATGCCATGTCCCAGAGGCAGCGGTATTCGTGCCGGCCGAACTGCCCAATAGAACGTCAAATTTGGTGTAAAAAGATTTACCGGCCGTATAATCAAAGATGCTAAATTTATTCACCGACCCGCCGGTTGGAGCAACCCCGCGCATTTCGGTTTGGGAACCAAATCCGACTAAACCGGAGTTCTCCAAATTAAAAGAACCCGCGCCCGTCCCGATCCGCACCCGATTCGTGCCGCCGCCCGTCGCCGGATTGGGGGTAAATGGTGCTGTAATACCGCTTGTAAATGCGGCGGTCCCTATCCCAAAATCATACGTCCAAGGCTGGCTCCAGCCCATGCCGGCCATTGTCAGCAACAACCCAATGCTGAGCAGCCAAAGCAAACAGTGGCCAAATAGGGTCTTCCATAAACGCTTCATGTTCCTAACTCCTTATTTAAAGGTTAATTACAATGCGTGAATTCAAATCCTAAAGTCCTAGAGTTTAGAGTGAAGAGCACTCCTACCACTTAAAACAAAAAGACTCCCCGCCGCCAAACCGGTCTGGCGATAGAGAGCCGTAATTTATTTCCACATAATAAATTATACGAAGATATAGCGAGAAAGAGGCGCAGACAGCTACGCCTCCGCGGCCCGGCGCCGACTATCAAGCAAGGCAACATGATGCGTAAAATTGGAGCGAGCATAACATCCCCCTGGCAGAAGCGGCTGAAATACTGTCAAAAAGTATCCAACTTTTCGCTACGGCTGTCTACCTTTTTTTGCGGTGGGATAAAATTTTTTGTCAACGTGGCGTCGCTCAACCCAAAGTAAGGGTCGTGTCATTTTTTACTCAGTGACCGAGACCCTAAAGGTCTAATTGTAAATTGTAATACAAGTAACTTCAAGCGGTTATGCGTCAAGACCCTTAGGGTCTGAACTTGAAGTTTCTTGTAAGGTCAAAAATCGCATACACATTTCCCTTGACCGATCCGGTCTATAAAGCGACAGCAGCGCCACCGCACAATTTTGACCGATACAAAACACGAAGCCCCTGATGCTTATCAAAACATCAGGGGCCTTTGTATCGAACTGCACAGATTTTCCAAATCGCCGAGATTTGGAAAATCGTTTAGTTAATCACTTCATAGTCGGCGTCAACGACTTTATCATCTTTTTTCTTTTCGCCGCCGCCGGGTTGCGGGCCCGGTTGACCGCCGGGCTGCTGGTTCATAAACTGGCTGGGATCGAATCCACCGGGACCGGCGCCAGGCTGGCCGCCCGCCTGTTGGTAGATCTTCTGCCCAATTTCCATCGACACTTGATTCAAAGCTTCGAGCGCCGATTTGATCTCTTCGATTTGATTGCCGGCTTTGGCTTGCTTGAGCCGGTCAATGGCCGCTTGCAGCTTGTTGCGCGTTTCGGCGTCTAACTTTTCCGTCCACTCTTTTTGATGCTTTTCCGTTTCGTACAGAACTTGATCGGCGCGATTACGGGTGTCGACTTCTTCACGCTTGCGCTTATCTTCGGCGGCGTTGGCTTTGGCGTCATCGACCATCTTGTTGACTTCGGATTCGCTTAAACCGCTGGAAGCTTCGATGCGGATGGATTGGGCCTTATTAGTGCCCTTGTCCGTGGCTGTAACATGCAGGATGCCGTTGGCGTCGATATCAAACTTGACTTCGATTTTCGGCATTCCGCGTGGCGCCGGTGGAATCCCGTCCAAATGGAAACGGCCAAGCGTCTTGTTATAGGCCGCCATCTCACGTTCGCCTTGCTGGACGTGAATTTCGACAGAAGGTTGACTGTCGGCCGCCGTGGTAAAAACCTCGCTTTTGGAGGTAGGAATCGTCGTGTTGCGCTCAATCAGCTTGGTGAATACACCTCCCATCGTCTCGATGCCCAGCGACAGCGGCGTTACGTCTAACAGCAGCACGTCTTTGACCTCGCCGCCCAACACACCGCCTTGAATTGCCGCGCCGACCGCCACGACTTCATCCGGGTTGACGCCTTTGTGCGGCTCTTTGCCAAAAAATTCGCGCACGATTTGCTGCACTTTCGGCATCCGGATGGAGCCGCCGACCAGGATTACCTCGTCAATGTCGGTGACTTTCAGCCCGGCGTCCTTGAGCGCGTTGCGGCATGGATCGATCGTGCGGGTAATCAGATCGTCGACCAATTGCTCCAATTTGGCGCGGGTCAGCGTCATGGTCAAGTGCTTGGGGCCGGAACTATCCGCGGTGATAAAGGGCAGGTTAATGTCCGTTTGCATGGACGAGGACAGCTCGCATTTGGCCTTTTCCGCCGCCTCTTTCAAGCGCTGCAGCGACATGGGGTCTTTGCTCAGGTCGATACCGTTTTCTTTTTGAAAGTCTTTGACCATCCAGTCCATAACCCGCTGGTCAAAATCGTCGCCGCCCAGGTGCGTATCGCCGTTGGTCGATTTGACTTCAAACACGCCGTCACCCAATTCCAAAATGGAAATATCAAATGTGCCGCCGCCCAAATCGTAAACGGCAATCTTTTCGTCTTTCTTCTTGTCTAAGCCGTAGGCTAAGGCCGCTGCCGTCGGCTCGTTAATGATGCGCTTGACATCCAATCCGGCGATTTTACCGGCGTCTTTGGTGGCCTGCCGCTGGGCGTCGTTAAAATAGGCCGGTACGGTGATGACGGCTTCGGTTATTTTTTCGCCCAGAAAATCTTCCGCGGTTTGCTTCATCTTTTGCAGGATGATGGCCGAAATCTGCGGCGGCGCAAACTCTTCGCCATTGCCCAGAACACGGGCGTCGCCGTTGCCGGCGCGGATCACTTTATAAGGTACACGAACGAGTTCCTGACTGACTTCATCATAGCGCCGGCCCATAAACCGCTTGATCGAATACACCGTGTTTTGCGGATTGGTGACTGCCTGCCGCTTAGCAACCTGGCCGACCAGCCGCTCGCCGTTCTTGGCAAAGCCTACGACCGATGGCGTCGTGCGCATGCCTTCCGAGTTGGCGATGACTTTGACTTCGCCGCCGTCCATGATGGCCACGCACGAGTTGGTTGTGCCCAGATCAATACCGATAATTTTCCCCATAATGTTACTCCTTGCGTTAAAATGTTGAACAAACTTTTAAAATGAATGCTTTTTGTTGTCGGCCTTAGTTATTGCTTCGGTCAGCAGCGCGTAGCTCAAAACGCCGGTTTGAATTTTTTCGCCCGGCTCAAAACCGCACTTTGATGAATTACGGCGCATTAATTAAACAGGAACGGCCTGACCGATAAAACCATCCGATCCAGCTCGGCTTTATTGTGCTTGAGAAGATCATGCTCCCATAAGCGACAGTTGCTGTCGGCGCAATCCGCCGCAAGCGCTTCTCCTATTTTTTCAAAAGTCTTCTCGGTAGTCATCTTTAACTTTTCGGGTTCGGATTGCACACCCAGAATGAACACGCGTTCTTTTAGATCGGCCGGAATTTGACGCTCTACATCGCTCCGGCGTCTTTCGCGATCATCGAAATCCATCAGCAAGACAACCATTCTTTTTGGAAATTGCCGCATTGAAGGGGCGCTAACGGTCAAAAACGTCTCTACCACTCTTCCCCAACCACCCACAGGCGGCAGGATTTGAATCAAACGCGTATTAAGGTTTGGATTGAGAATAAAGCCTCTGGCGATCTGACGATTGGCGTCATCCTCAGGCAGTACAAGAAGATGCGGTTGATACTTGTTTAGGCTCATAACTCTATATCGCCGCAAATCAAGGCTGTGATCAGATCGCCTGTTACAGGTATATCATTTAACAGTCTGACTAACGTCGGCTCCAAATGATTTTTTCGATCGAGCACATACGTATTGTCATTGGAAAAAGTTCGTATTGCTTCGGGATGATGGGACGTCACGATAATTTGGCTGCCATTTTGAAAGGAGGCGCGCAAAGCCGTTAGAAAATGGGTAACCTCTGCCAGTGAAAGATAGTTGTCCGGTTCATCCCAAAAGCAAAAAAGCGGCCCGTAAAACTCATTGGCTGCCAGAACGACTGCGCAAATAAAAAAACACTTTTCTCCATCGGATAAATCCTCAAAATCCACACTCAAAATTGCATGATTTGTCTTAAATCGGACAATCATGCTTTTGAAGTCTTTGCCAACTAATTCATTCTGAAAATCTTTAATATCAGGCATAACTTCCCGAAGATATTTATCAATCTGTGTGTAGGCGGCAGGATAGCGACTAAGTAACCCGGACAACCACTCCCCGATGTTGGAACCATCTCGCTTTGGCTGCAAGGTTTCGCCGCTGGATTCGCCGGTTATCAAACCCGGGATTGGGGCTAAAATAATCATCCGCGCCAGCCAGGTCTTAAAAATATGAAGCGGGTCGGCCTCCGACTGTTTTTGAATGATCGGAAGGGCGATGAGATGCCAGTCTACTGAAAACTGAACTGCAAGAAATTGCGGATCTGATCTATGAACTACTTGAGCTTCTTTTCGAGAGTAAATCGGTTCACCGTTAACCAACAGTTGCTCTTCTGAAACGCGAAGTTCTTTAAAATTTTCGGATACCTCTAAAGCAAGAACATATTTGTATAGTTTTTTGTCAAGCACCGCTTCTATTTCGAATCGAATCGGAACATCAGATCGCCCGCGAGCGAAATCTTTTGGCTGCACAAGTTGTCCAACGCCGTTTATGCCGCGACCAATCGACTGAAACACCTCCAGAACCTGAGCAACGGTTGTTTTACCGACGCCATTTTTCCCAATTAAAAGAGCGGATGGTAAATCTTTGGTAATCAGTTCAAAATTTTCAAGACATCTAAAATTATGGGCATACAGTCTTTGGAGCATTGTAGAATCCCTTCGATACACTAGCATTGTATAAAACATCATCATTATCTTTAAAAGTATAGCAACCCTTATGCCAGCATTACAAAAATTGTAATTTGTTATTATATAAAAAGTTACAGAAATATAAACAGTTTAGTGAATAATGTTGTGTGACATAAAATATGTCACATTGACAATATGACAACCGGTGTCTGTCAATTTGGCATATTTTACCGTCATTGTTTAACAGCAAGAATTCATGCGCTTTAAGCGCCGGAAAATGTATAATTACAGTGAATTTCCCAACTATGAAGCACAATCAAAATTACGGACGCAATGAAGCTCTTCCATCTGAATCTAATCCGAAAGATTTTCCACGACCGCTCCGTCTCTTTCGCGGCTTCGACGGTCTTGCTGTTTGCCTTTGGCTGGATTAATACTTGGGTCGTGTTTGCCATGAATGATGGCGACTTGCTCAGTATGTTTATGAAGCAGGCGCCGCGTTTTTTGCAAGCTACGATCGGCATTGACGGTCTGGTTTCGCTCAGTAATCTGCACTTGCTCATGCTGGGCTTGGCGCATCCGTTGCCGTTGGCAGTCATCTTTTCCTTCAGCATCGGTCTGTCGTCCGCCGGGTTGGCCGGCGAAATTGAGCGCGGCACGATTGAATTGATATTAACACGCTCCATCACGCGGACGCAATTTGTGCTGAGTCATATCATTTTTCTCGGAGTCGGTCTTGCTTTTTTAGTGTCGGCATTGTACATTGGCAGTCGTTCGGGTGCGCGCTATTTTCAATTGCCATTTCCGACAGCGATCTTTGGGCGGGCTATTTTCAGCTATTTTTGCTTGCACTTTGCTTTTAGCGGGCTGCTACTGGCCATATCGGCTTTGTCAAGCGACCGCAGCCGAGTGATGGCTATTGGTCTGGGTTTTGTTGTGCTGGAGTTTTTTTTGGACTTTTTTGCCCGCGCTATTCCGGTTTTATCAGACTTAAAAGTCGTAACCTTGTTTTCCTGCCATTCACCGCTGGAGCTGATTTTAAAGCCGGAGCTTAAGAGCTGGGCCATTGCCATTTTACTTGGCGTCGGGACATTGGGCTATGGCTTTAGTCTGTGGTATTTTAATCGGCGAGATTTGGTGAAGTAATGGGTATCTTTCATAGCACCTTTTTGATGGTGGAGTAGTGGAGTTCTGGAGTATTTGGATGGTTGCAAATCCAACCGTCCCTGTCGGAAACGCTCGTAACAAAGCAATCCCCCATCAATGTCATTAAGGAACGTCAATTTAATAACTTTGGGTAAGTTCACCCTAAGGGTTTTGTTCTTCAACCCTTAGGGTGTGTACCGAGAGGCCAGACCCTAAGGGTTAAAAAGCAAAACCCTTAGGGTCACACAACCC
>CAYOLL010000200.1:0-10313 GCA_964404765.1 uncultured Gemmatimonadota bacterium
GGATATTACAAGCGGCGGCTCAATCATGACAAATGTAGCTAATTTAGTTGAAGATGATGTGGCAACCGGGACACTCTGGGGTCTGACCGCCGATCCCATGCTTGGCACTTTGGCCAACAACGGCGGCCTGACTCAAACCCACGCCTTGCTATCCGGCTCTCCGTGCATAGACACCGGGAATGACATTGCCGCCGTTGGTATTTCGTATGATCAGCGCGGTGCAGGCTTTGACCGCATCTCCGATGGCGCATTGGCCCGGTCGCTCACCGTAGACATCGGCGCATTTGAACTGCAATCGGCCGTTGGCGGCGGCATCGTCCCGACCATGGGGGAGTGGGCGCTGATCATCATGACCCTGGCCTTTTTGAGCCTGGGGACGATTGCCCTGCGGCGTTATGCCCCGAGTTTGAATCGTCAAGCCAATTAAATTAAAGCTGAGAAATGACATTTCTCCAAGAAATGTCATTTCTGTGGGCAGCAAAAAGCCGGATGCGAGTGATCGTATCCGGCTTTTTTGTTGTTGACTCTTTAATCGGCCATCTGATTGTGAATATGGATCCGGTTATCAGACTCCGGGTTAGGTAGTACAATGCGTAACTGCTCAAAAAGTAGCGGCGGATCAAACCTTGCGAAGGCTTTGGTGCACAATCCCACAAGTTTTGCGGTGAAGCCTTCGCAAGGTTGCCCACAGTTTTTGAGCAATTACGTACAATCCTTAAATCGTCATCTCCAAATGGGTGTGATACAGACTATCCCGAATTTGCTGGATTGCCGGGCTGTCCACATATTCATCAAAAGTCATTCGCTTATCAATCACGCCGCCCGGCGTTAGTTCCACAATCCGGTTGGCAATGGTCTGAATAAATTGGTGATCGTGGGCGGCAAAGATGACGACTTCAGAAAAACGGATCAGCCCTTCGTTGACAGCGGTAATTGCTTCCAGATCGAGATGGTTGGTCGGCTCGTCCATCAGCAGCACATTTGCGCCCGTCAGCATCAGTCGCGAGAGCATACAGCGCACCTTCTCGCCGCCGGAAAGGACGTTGACTTTTTTCATGGCGTCATCCCCGGAAAAGAGCATCCGCCCCAGAAAGCCACGCAGATAGTTCTCCTCCTGATCTTTGGAATACTGCCGCAGCCAATCCACCAGATTACGATCATTCTGAAAGTACTCGCTATGCTCCTTTGGGAAATAGGCCGGCTTGATCGTCACGCCCCAGGTGATTGTCCCCGAATCCGGCTGAACACGCCCGCCCAGCATCTCAAACAACGCCGTGCGAATCAGGTCGTTATGACACAGGATGGCGATTTTATCATCCTGATTGACTGTCAAATTAAAATTCTGGATGATCGGTACCCCATCCACAGACTTGCACAGGTTTTCGACTGTCAAAATCTGCTTGCCGCATTCGCGCTCCGGTTTAAAATCGACAAATGGAAAGCGGCGCGACGACGTGGGCAGATCGTCAATGGTCAGCTTTTCAATCAACTTACGACGCGAAGTCGCCTGACGCGACTTGGCCACGTTAGCGCTAAAACGCAAGATAAAAGCCTGCAAATCCTTGATCTTCTCATCGCGCGTCTTCTTATCATTGCGGCGCTGCGATTGAGCCAATTGACTGGCCTGATACCAGAAATCGTAATTGCCGGTATAAAGCTGAATCTTGCTGAAATCAATATCGGCGGTATGCGTGCAGACCTGATTGAGAAAATGGCGGTCATGCGAAACAACAATGACCGTATTCTCAAATTCATCCAAAAATTCAGTCAGCCATTTGATGGATTTGAGATCAAGATTGTTGGTCGGTTCGTCCAAAAGCAGGATGTCGGGGTTATCAAACAGCGCCTGCGCCAAAAGTGTCCGCACCTTATAACCGGCGTCAATCTCTTTCATTTTTTTGCTGAATAGCGCCTCCGGCACTCCCAAACCACCCAGCAGGACTCCGACTTCGGACTCGGCCTCATAGCCGCCGAGCTCCGCATATTCACTTTCCAGCTCGCCCGCCCGCAGACCGTCGGCTTCGGACATTTCGGCTTTGGCATAGAGCGCGTTGCGCTCGATCATGACCTCGTACAATTTGCGATGGCCCATGATCACCGTATCCAGAACATTGTGGTCGTCAAACTTAAATTGATCTTGCTCCAGGATCGCCAGTCGCTGCTTGGCGCCGATGATGACATCGCCTAATTGCGGCTCGATCCGCTTAGCCAGGATTTTTATGAAAGTCGATTTGCCCGCGCCGTTCGCGCCGACCAGACCGTAGCAGTTGCCCGGTGTAAATTTAAGATTGACCTCTTTAAATAAGATGTCTTTGCCGTAGCCGAAGTTCAGATTGCTTACCGTAATCACGTTGATTCCTTTATAAATAGGGTCTAAAAAATGGATTTTTAACTTGATAAATTCATGGCACGCTGCAAATGCCTTGAATTTTCAGGCTAAAGATATGGCGTTAGGCGAGATAGAGCAAGTGGATTTAGTGGTTTCCGGCGGGATCTATGCCGTCCGGAAGGCTTTTGTCTGTTGATTTTGAGCGCCCGTTTTACCAAAATAAATATTGCTTACAAGTCGGTTCAGAGCGTATACTAATGACCGGCAAACTGAAGTTTGCTATTCCGTTGATGATCGGCAAACTGAAGTTTGCTATTCCGTTGATGATCGGCAAACTGAAGTTTGCTACTCCAATACCAATGTCATTAAGTTAAGGAAAGCCGACCCATGTAGTCATTCTGAAAGAATCCTTTTCGAATCAAGCACCTTACTATTTTAAAAAAAGATGCTTTCAGCATGACAATCTTGCCTTGTGCTTAACTTAATGACATTGACTCCAATACCAACATTTAATTAATATGCTCGATTTATCGGAAAAGCTCAAATCTTTGGGCGTGCGTGTCGGCGTTAAAGCGCCACTGGATGTGCCGCGCCCGGTTACTGCGCCGCTTGCAAAAAGCGTTCCGGCGCATCATCAAAGCATTAGCCGGGTTGTGCCGGGCCGTCTGCTTGCCACAGCCGCAGGAGAAGCGTTTGTCGTTGGCAAGGATTTCCCCACCGGCGAGCCTTACGGTCACGGCGTACTGGCTCTGACAGAATTGGCGCCGGCCTTGATACATTGGTCAAAAGAGCCGGGCCTGGCCGATTGTCCGCTGACCGGACTGGCTTTTTTGGATACCGAGACGACCGGTCTGGCCGGCGGATCGGGCACGTACGCTTTTTTAATTGGCGCGGGGCGTTTTACGGACAGCGGCTTTCAATTTGCCCAGTTTTTTATGCGCGATCCCGGCGAAGAGACCGCGCAACTGCTGGCCTTGCGTGACTTTTTGCAGCCATGTCGGGCTATTGTGACGTTTAACGGAAAGTCATTTGACGCGCCGTTGCTGCAATCACGCTATATTACGAACCGGCTGCCCTCGCCGTTAAGCGGGCTAATGCATCTGGATTTGCTGCATTTGTCACGCCGTTTATGGAGCCATCGTCTGGAAAGCTGTGCGCTTAGTTCATTAGAGCGGCATATTTTGGACGTGCGCCGCAGTGAGGACGATGTGCCGGGTTTTTTAATCCCGCAGCTTTATTTTGACTATTTGCGCAGCGGCAATGCCGAACCTTTGCAGGGCGTTTTTTATCACAACGAGTTGGATGTGCTGTCGATGGCGGTTCTGCTGCAACATCAGTCGCAGCTTTTGACTGCCGCCGGCAATGGCACGATCACCGACGGCGGCGATCTGATCGCGATCGCCAAGCTGTTTGAAGACCTGGACGATTTGCCGACTGCCCGCGCATTCTACATCCGCAGCTTTGACTTTGATCTGGCGGAAACTGCCCTGCGCGAAGGTCAGGAGCGCCTGTCCTTTATCTACAAGCGCGCCCAAAACTATGATGAAGCGCTTCGCCTGTGGCAACAGGCCGCCAATCGCCATGAAATCTACGCTTTTGTGGAATTGGCCAAATACTACGAACACCAAACTAAGGAAATCGCCCCCGCTCTGCAATGGACGAAAGCCGCTTTGCAAATGGTGTGCCGCCCCAGCGCCCCGTTGCAGTTACGCCTGCATTGGCTGGCCGATCTGAAGCATCGCGCCGAACGACTGCAACGCAAGCTGCAATCCCCCGGCACAGCGTCGTAATCCGCAAAAACGCTTGTAAAACCCTGCCTATTCATGTATATTTGCCGCGTGTGCCTAAAGTTGTTGCTACAGTAGCCTAGGCCAAAAGCTGAAATTAGACCTTGTGACGAACGTTGCAAGGTCTAATTCTTATGTGGAGATGCGAATTATGAATGAAACACGAACGCTGGTCAGCTTTGATTGGGCGATCAAAAACATCCTGCGCGATAAAGCCAACTACGACGTGCTGGAAGGCTTTTTAAGCACGTTGCTGGAAAAGGACATCAAAATACGGTCTCTGCTGGAAAGCGAAGGCAATCAGCAGTACGAAAGCGATAAATTTAACCGGGTGGATTTGGTGGTCGAAGATGAAACCAAAGAGATTTATGTAATTGAGGTTCAAACCAGTTGGGAACGTTTCTACCTTCAACGGTTGTTGTATGGTAGTTCCAAGTTGATTGTCGATCATATAAAATTAGGCGAATCCTTTGAAAAAATAAAAAAGGTCATTTCCATCAGTATTCTTTATTTTTTACTCGGTGAAGGCGAAAATGATTACATCTATAAAGGGACAACCGAATTTTATGGCTTGAATACAAATGAAGCTTTACGGCTTACTTCGGAAAAGCGACAGGCCGTTTTAGGGCGTGAAATTCAACCCGGCAAAAATGTATTCCCTGAATACTATTTGATTGAAGTGGAGCGGTTTCGCGACATTATTAAAAAGGGTATTGACGAGTGGGTTTATTTTTTCAAAAATTCGGAAGTACGGGCTGATTTCAAGTCCAAGAACATTCAGATTGCCGCTGAGAAGTTAGATTTGCTGAAAATGCCTGAAGACGAGCGCCGGGCGTATGAAAAATACATGACGAATAAAGCCAGCGAAAAAGACGTGATTGAATCAGCGCATGAAGAGGGGATCATCAAAGGTAAGATTGAAGCTGCGCGAAAAATGCTTATCAAGGGCTTTGATATTTCGCTCATTTGTGAGATAACCGGATTTTCGGAATCCCAAATTTTACGGTTAAAATCGAAATTGGGTTAGTTGATTCAGTTCAGATGCGCTAACGCGCAGTGTAGACGACCGGCACGGTTTCTCTGCGGATGATCGTTTGTTGAGTGCGGCGCAGGCAGAGGGTCTGAGTACAGAAAATCCAAATAATCACCCGTAATGATGACGCGCTAACGCATGTTTGCAGTCGATTTCAGTCTCAAAGATTCGGAAAATCTATTGTCACCATTTCCACCCATTGAAGGAGCTTATTTTGCCTAAGATTCACATGACCAGCCTTGGCTGCGCCAAAAACCTGGTTGATAGCGAACAAATGCTGGGTCAACTGCAGCGCGCCGGTTTCACCATGGCCGACAAGCCGGAATTGGCTGACTTAATGATGGTCAATACCTGCGGCTTTATCAATCCGGCCAAAGAAGAATCGATCAACACCATTTTGGAATTAGTCGAGTTAAAAAAAAGGGTGGGCAATAAATTGGTTGTCGCCGGTTGCCTGAATGAGCGCTATCAGGAAACCCTTAAGCGCGAGATTCCGGAAGTCGACGGCTTTTTGGGCGTGCGCGATGTCACCAAAATCACCGAGTTGGCCCGGCAAATCGGCCTGTTGCCGACGCGCGAAGTCGAAGCCGCCGTTTATGATCAGCCGTTTCTCTATCGGCATGTCACCACGCCCAAGCATTTGGCATACGTCCGCATCTCCGACGGCTGCAACAACCCGTGCGCTTTTTGTTCGATTCCGGCAATTCGCGGCCGCTTTAAAAGCCGCACAACAGAGGACATCCTGGCCGAGACCACACAGTTGGTGAGTCGTGGCGTCAAGGAAATCATTTTGATTGCCCAGGATTTGAACATGTACGGCTTTGATTTCAACCGCCAATTCAATCTGCATACCCTGCTTAAAGAGTTGTGCCGGATTGAAGGTCTGCACTGGATTCGTCTGCTGTACACGTTTCCGGCGCACTACACCGATGAATTTATCGACACCGTGGCCGAAGAAGATAAAATCTGCAAATATCTGGACATGCCCTTGCAGCATGTGAACGACTTTATGCTGCGATCCATGCGCCGCAAAATTACCGGCGACCGTCAGCGCGAGTTGCTGAATCAATTGCGTGAGCGTATTCCCGGCGTGGTCATCCGCACGACCATGATCGTCGGCATGCCCGGCGAAAAGCGCCGCTATTTTAACGAGATGCTGCGCTTTGTGGAAGATTATCGCTTTGACAAATTGGGGGCATTTGTCTATTCGCCGGAAGAAAACACGCCGGCTTACGGCTTTGCCGACCAAATGAGCGAACGCGCCAAAGCCCGCCGGCTGGATGAATTGATGGTCTTACAACAAGCCATTTCATACGAAGTCAATCAGGAACAGCGCGGCAAAACTTTTAAGGCGCTGGTCGATAAATATTCGGAAGAGGACAACTGCTGGCATGCCCGCACCTATCGTGACGGCTATCAGGTTGATGGCGTGGTTAAGGTGCAGACCACCAAGCCTTTACAGGCCGGCGAGTTCATCCGTGTTAAAATCGTGGACAGTGATGTTTACGATCTGGTTGGCGAATATATCGAATAACCATTTAGGCTTTCAGGCGGTTAGGCTGTAGAGTTAGCAGGTGGATAAGCTTTCTACGTCTAAAAGCCTACAGCCTACAGCCTATCCACCTGTTTTAATCCAATGAAATTTTACAGCACCCAACACAAGACGACGCCCGTTTCCTTACGCGAAGCGGTTTTGACCGGTTTACCGGCGGATAACGGTTTGTTCATGCCGGAAACAATCCCGCAGTTACCTGCCGGTTTTCTGGCCGAAATTCGGTCGCTTCATTTCCATGAAATTGCCTACACAGTTGCCCGGGAGTTCATTCAAGACGACATGCCGGAGTTGGCTCTGCGCCGAATCGTTGCGGATGCTTTTAATTTCCCCATCCCGTTGGCGTCAATCGGCCAAAATCCACCCGAATATATTCTTGAACTTTTCCATGGGCCAACCCTGGCTTTTAAAGACTTTGGCGCACGGTTCATGGCCCGGCTGATGGCATTTTTTGCTACCCAAGAGGACCGCGAAACAACAATCCTCGTTGCTACCTCCGGCGACACGGGCAGCGCAGTAGCGAACGGGTTTTTGGGCATGGCCGGTATTCGCGTCATTATTCTCTATCCAAGCGGAAAGATCAGCCGCCTGCAAGAGCAACAACTGACCACACTCGGACAAAACATTACCGCATTGGAGTTAGACGGCGTTTTTGACGATTGCCAGCATTTGGTTAAGCAGGCATTTTTGGATCGTGATCTAAACAGGCAATTGACGCTAACCTCAGCCAATTCCATTAACATTGCCCGGCTGCTGCCACAATCATTTTATTATTTTGAAGCCTATGCCCGGGCAAGCTCTGTGGGTAATCCGGCGGTCTTTTCCGTTCCCAGCGGAAATTTCGGTAATTTATGCGCCGGGCTGATTGCCAAAAAAATGGGCTTGCCTGTGCAGAAATTTATTGCCGCCGTCAATACAAACCGCGCTTTTCCGGATTATCTGGATAACGGCCGGTTTCAGCCGCGGCCATCAGTCCCCACCTTGTCCAATGCGATGGATGTGGGCAATCCCAGCAACTTTGCCCGCCTGACCGATTTGTACGGACAAGACCCTGAAAGCGTGCGTCATGATATTGCCGCGTATTCGTTTGACGATGAACAGACCCGTGTCGCTATTCGCCGGGTATATGAGCAAACCGGCTATTTGCTGGACCCGCATGGCGCTGTGGGATATTTAGCCTGGCAAGCGTATCGGCAGACTGCGCCGGAAAAGATCACGCCCATCATTTTGGAAACCGCTCACCCGGCCAAGTTTGCCGATGCCGTTGAGCCTATTATTGGCTGTCGGCTGGACTTGCCGGAAGCGCTTAAAATTGCGCTGTCCCGGCCCAAAAAATCTATCCGAATGTCGTCGAAATTTGAAGATTTTAAAGCTTTTTTAATGTCTTGCGCGTAAATTTTAAGAACCTGAATTATTTACCACGAAATACACAAAATACACGAAAGGTTTATGAATTAAAGCGTTGCGTAGCTCGGACAGGCAAAATTAATATTTTGGCGTCATACGCTGCAATCCTTTATTTTCGTGTGTTTCGAGTATTTCGAGGTTATTTCATGAATAATTCAGGAGAACGAAATATGCTAATCAAACTACTGGTAGTTGGTAAACTCAAAGAGCCGGCGCTACGTCAGTTATGCGACCGGTTTACCGATCGACTACAGCATTATACTGCTGTAGAAATTTTGGAAATCAAAGAAGAAAAGTTAGATGAAAATCAGCCGCGCGAAATCCATTTGGCGCGAGAGGCAAAGCACTTCAGCAAAATCATGCGCTCGGATGCGGCAATTGCTTTAGATGTCAATGGCAAAGCTTTTTCATCGGAAGAATTGGCTGTATTTCTGCAGCAGCAGTTAAATCAAAGTCGTAAAGAATTGCAATTTTTAATTGGCGGCCCGTTAGGTATAGACAAGGATATTCTGGCTAATTGCTGGCAAAAATGGTCATTGTCCCGCCTGACGATCACCCATGAAATGGCTCGCTATGTGTTTTTGGAACAACTCTACCGCGCATTCTCCATTTTACGCGGTGAGTCTTATCACAAGTAAACTAACACGAAAGGAACTGAAATGCCCATGACCTTGGGAATTCGCCGGGAAGAAAAAGCCTGGGAACGCCGCACCCCCTTAGTGCCGACAGATGTTAAACAATTGACGGCCCAGGGAATTAAAGTCGTCATCCAACCATCCAATGCCACAAATGCCGTCTACACCCGCATTTTTAGCGATGGTGATTTTCGCGCTGCCGGCGCCAGCGTGCAAGAAGATTTATCCGAATGTGAAGTTCAGATTGGGGTCAAAGAATTTCCCGTTACCTCGCTTATCGCCGATAAAATTTTCATGTATTTTTCGCATACCATCAAAGGGCAACCCTATAATATGCCGATGCTCAAGCATATTCTGGCCAACGGCTGCTCGCTGATAGACTATGAACCGGTGACGGATGCGACCGGAAGACGCCTTATTTTTTTTGGCCGCCACGCCGGTATGGCCGGTATGGTAGACTCGCTGTGGGCGCTGGGCCGGCGATTAGAGGCCGATGGCTATCAAACTCCGTTAGCTCAGATCAAGCAAATGTATGAATATGCCGACTTTAAAAGCGCCATGCGACAGATTAGTAAAATTAGCAAGAAGTTTATTCAGCAAGGCATTCCCGATGCGCTGAAACCATTTGTAATCGGCATTGCCGGCTATGGCAACGTTTCCAAAGGCGCGCAAGCAGTCTTCGATCATCTGCCCTCTACGCAAATCAGCCCGGAAGAATTGCTCAAGCTGGATGATAAAACTTCTAATACAATCTATCGCGTCATCTTTGAAGAACGACATACGGTGAAACCAAAAGATACAGAGCATCATTTTGTGCTGCATCATTACTTTGCTCATCCGGAAAGTTATGAGTCGCAGTTTTATCAGTATGTGCCGCATCTGACAATGCTGATTAATGCGATCTTCTGGACAGAAAAAAATCCGCGGCTATTAAACCGACAGGAACTGCGCAATTATTACCAAACCTATCGTCCCGACGGGCCCGGTTTGCGGGTCATCGGCGACATTAGCTGCGATATTGACGGCGCGATTCAAGCCACCCAAAAGTCAACCAAGCCCGATCACCCTGTCTTCGTCTATCTGCCGGAAACCGGCGAGCTATGTGACGGGTATGTTGGTCACGGACCCGTCATTATGGCTGTGGACAATTTGCCCTGCGAATTATCCAAAGAAGCTTCGGAATCCTTTAGCGAAGCATTGGCCAAATTTGTGCCGGCGCTGATTTCGGCCAACTATGGCGTGCCCTATCTCCAGCTAAATTTGCCGCCGGAGCTAAAAAAGGCGTTGATCGTCTACAAAGGCGAGCTGACACCGCCCTATCAGTACCTGGCGCAATTTATCAAGTGAAGTGGAGCCGCTTCGCTGTATAGATCCAGCAGGTGAAATGGGCCGATAGTTAGCGCTTACATGAAACGTGTGAAAAGGCTTATTCATGGGTGGCAGGCAACACAAAAGCCGGACACGATAACCTCGCGTCCGGCTTTTTATCGTAACGCAAAACACTGTTTTGCGCCCTTACAGCGTCTCCGGCAGCCACTCGCCGACCTCGCGCTTGACCGGATCAAAGTTG
>CAYOLL010000201.1:0-10276 GCA_964404765.1 uncultured Gemmatimonadota bacterium
GGGCGCTTCGCCGGGGCAGAAGGAAAAGGCCATCAACGCGCTGAAGAAGATGCTGCTGGCCGCCAAAAAAGATGAGCATATCGCCCAACTCAGCGACGAATTGTTTATGATGACCGACTATGCCCCCTATCAGCAGCGGGCCATCGAAATCTATCAACGCCTGTACGCCGCCTTGCCCAGCCTGGATTACAAGCTGCGTCTGGAACGGCTGCAGCGCAGCGCCCATCAGGATGACGCCAATCCGGCCAATCGGATGCTGCGCCTTTACAACCGGATTGACAATATCCACAAACAACTGGCCCAGGTTGAGCAGGATGTCCAGCACATCCAATCCGCCGGCGCCGACAACGATAAAGTCGCGAAGCAGGTAGATTTACTGGATGTCATCCGCCGTATTAGCGTCAACTTGAATCTGGAAGATTTGCTGAATACGATCATTGACGTGGCGATTGAAGTCAGCCGGGCCGACCGCGGCTTTTTGATTCTGGTAGAAGGAGAAGACAAGTTGACTTTTAAGGCCGGCCGCAATTTGAACCGCGAATCCTTCGAAGCCGGCGGGCTAAAAATCAGCCAAAGCGTCGTCCAGCGCGTCATCCAGACCCGTGAGCCGTTGTTTATTGAAGATACGCCGGCCGATCCCAATTTTAGCGGCGCGGCCAGCATCCTGCAGCTGGAGCTTTTGTCGATTTTGTGCATCCCGGTCGCAGCCCGCACCAGCAACCGGCTGATCGGCGTGATGTATGTAGACAGCAAAGCCGCCCATCCCTTTACCCGTCAGGACATGGATTTGCTGATGATGATTGCCAACCACGCCGCCATTTCCATCGAAAACGCCCAGCTTTACGAAAAGTCCGAGCACGACCGCAAACGGCTCGATCAGGCCAACCAGGAACTGCTCAAGTTAGACGAGATGAAGTCAAAATTCATTGACCTGGCCTCGCACGAGCTGCGCACGCCGATGGCCATCATCATGAATTACATCGAAATGGCCATCATGCAAGGCGAAGTGGAAGGCTTTACCGATCATGTGCAAAACATGCTGGAACGCGCAGTAGGCTCCAGCGAACGGCTCAGCCGGATCGTTACCGGCTTTTCCAACCTCAACCGCTTGTCGCGGCCGGACATTCAATTAGAAATGAAACCGTTCTCGCTAAACGGCATGATACGGGAAATCAACAACGAAGTCGCTCTTTTCCTGCAAAAACGCAACCTGACCCTGACAGTTCACCTGCCCGGTGAAATCATCGTAACCGCCAACGCCGATACAGTCTGGCAAATCATCATGAACCTGGTCCTGAACGCCATTCGCTTTACGCCCGACGGCGGCGCCATCCGCATCGAAGCCGACGACCGGCCAACCGAAACGGAAGTGCGCGTCTGCGACACCGGCATCGGCATCCCGCCCAACGAGTTTACCAACATCTTCAAGCAATTCTACGAAATTCAGCGCACCGCCCATCACAAATCCGGCACCTACGAGTTCAAATCCGGCGGCGTTGGGGTCGGCCTGTCCATCGCCAAAAGCGCGGTCGAAGCTCACCGCGGCAAAATCTGGCTCGAAAGCGAAGTGGATAAAGGCAGCGTCTTCCACTTCACCCTGCCCAAGCGCGTGTAACGCAAAACGTCGTTTTGCGTGCTGGAAAACCTCCCCTACCGCCGGAGGATTTTACGCCGGACAATCTGTTTGGGCGGAAAATATTGCAGACCGGCGTACGGATTGTTTGATGAGTTTCCTGAATTTTGCTCCGCCTATAACAACGCCCGCGGCGTCAAGAACCAAGCCCGCTGCTAGCGTCAACCGGCGGAAAGCCCGACGCCTGAGGGAACGAACGACGGCAATGCATCGTAATATTCATTTTGGATCACAAACGGAGGTTGCTTTTATGACCACTTTAAAAGTGTCTGGTCGCGGCCAGATTGTCATTCCACTCGATTTGCGGCAAAAATTCGGCATTAAACCCGGGGATCAGGTGCGTTGTTATGAACGCAACGGCGAAATCTGTCTAACCCCAATGACAGCGGCAATGATTGATCAGAACATTGGGTTTTTACAAACAAAAGGCAAGCTTTTGCGGGCGCTCATGGCCGAAAACAACGGGAGCGTGAATTATGAAATCGACGGTCATTGCCGATGAGACGTTGACCAGGCAAGCCGCGCAATTCAAGGCGTTTCATAAAATGTCCTATGCCGATGCTTTTGCGGCAGCCCTGGCTAAAATCAAACATGCGGATTTGATGACCGGTGATCCTGAATTCAAAGCGCTGACCCAGGAAATTTCCGTGGCGTGGATTTGAAGGATTACCATTAAAATTGAAGGAGTGATTTTATGCGTATGCGAACGCGAAAACCGACCCATCCGGGCGAAATTTTAAAAGCGCATTATCTGGAGCCATTGCTATGGAAACCCCCCGCGAGTTTTACCGAAAATGCGTAGTGCGCTTGTTATCCGAATATGAAGGGTTGAAAACCGACGACACGCATATTGAATTGATTTTTGACCATGAGCGCGGACATTATTTGGCGGTCTGGATTGGCTGGCACAATTCCCGGCGTATTCATCACTGCGCTGTTCATATTGATCTGTGCGCCGACGGCATTGTGATCCAGTTGAACGATACGGAAGACTTGCTGGACGAAACCCTGGTGGAGATGGGCGTGCCGCGTGAACATATCCATTTGGCCCTGCTCCCGCCGGATGCCATGCCGCAGTCGGCATCGAGATTAGCCGCAGATTATGCCGCCGCGGCTGTGGAAAGCGAGCCTGCGCCGGTGATGATTGAGCGCACAATGGGTTGATCGCCCGGAAGATTTTACGCCGGACAATCTGTTTGTGCGGGAGATTTTGCAGACCGGGGTACGAATTGTTTGATGATTGCAACCTAAAAGGAGACTTTTCTAATGTTCAATGCAACACAGTTAACGAATTTTGAACAAGCCTTGAAAGACGGCCTAGCCGAAATTACCGGCGAAGGCAAAAACGAGCGCATTCGCTACAAAGCGGCGAATCATGCCGAACGCTGGGCTGACCCGGAAGAAAAAGTTCGGGCCGAGTTTTGGGCGGAACTCATCTGCAAATATCAATACGCGCCGGAAAGAATTCGATTTGAAGTCACCGTTCCGCGCCGAACGCCGCACGACCGCGCCGATATTGTCATTTACAACGATGACGAACTTAAGTCACCCTATTTTGTTTTTAAGCCGCCGGAACCACAGGCCGGATCAAGCACCAAATCACCGCGCTGCGGATTCAACATTTCAACGGTAATTTTATACTTAGCCACATCCAATTTCCGCAGACGCTTTTGAGGCCATTCAAAGCTATATGAAAAAGGCCGGTTTGCCAGACCCGGAAACTGCGGTACCTAAACTGTTGCGCTATGCGCTCATTTTGCCGCCCTATTTCCGCAACTACGATTGGCAAAAGGCGGAATCCGAAGCCGATCAAGATATGGAGCTGGGTCGAACCGCCACTTTTGACAACGTGGCTGACTTTTTAGCGGAATTGGCCGCATCTTATTTCTAAAGGAGCCAAACATGAACACATGGAACACCTCGGATATAAAAAGCCATTTCCGGGAGATGATTCGACGATGCGCGGATGAGCCGCAAATGGTTTATGAAAAAAACAAACCCATCGCGGTCATTTTGAACTTCCGGACTTTTAAAAAGCTGTCGGCGCTGCCAAGACGCCAAAAAAGGCCAACCATGCGCCAACTGTTGAATGAATTGCATGATATTCGGCAAACGGAAGATGTTGAGATGGATATTCCGTCACGCCGGGATCGTTCAAATGCAATGGAGAGCTTGCTGCATGAACTTTCTGTGTGATACCAACATTGTCAGCGAAGTGATGCGAAAAGCGCCCGATCCAAAAGTGACGGAATGGTTTGCTCAATTGGAAACGGCTTGTTTCAGCGTCATCACATTGGAAGAAATTTACTGCGGTCTGGCTTACAAAGACGCCCGCCGCCAGCGAGAGTGGGTTGATAACCTGAAGAATTCAGGCCACAAAGTCACCAAGTCACAAAGGCTTATAAAATTAGGGTTTAGGCGTTTTGAAAAAAATATTCTCAAAAATTTATTTTTGGGTTTGAACTCTATAACTTGTTATCCCTTTGTGCCTTAGAGTCTTTGTGGCAAAAATTATGAATAATTCAGGATAAGTTGATCAAACTACGCGGAAAAGTTATTCCGATAACGGCTGATATTGCCGCCCGCTGTGGCGAACTACGCGGTCAGTTTCGTCAAAGAGGCATTACCCGCACGCAAGCCGATTTGTTGATTGCGGCCACTGCTTTTCAGCACGGATTAACGCTGGCAACTCGTAATCTACCCGATTTTAAAGATACGGGCGTTCGTCTTTTCAATCCGTTCACCGATGAACTGATCGAAGTCTAATCAATTGCAATTGGAAAAATTTCTCCTCGACAAAACTGCGTTTCGTCGCTCCGCCATCCCGCCCCAAAAATCCCTTGCCGCTTGATTCCCCAAATCGTATCTTAAAATTGACCCTCACAATCAACATTTGCCGCATAACTTGCAAAAGAAATCTGAATAACGAGGTCTATTAAAAATGCTGGATGATCTTGGGCTCACCGATCTTGGCTTTCAATGGGACAAAGAAAAATATCGGCAAGTGGTGAAAAAGCATCAGGTCCGGTTCTATGAGGTCATTTCCGTTTTTGACGATCCCAAAGGATTTGAAACCGCCGGCCCGGAAGGTCATTGGGAACGCTGGATAAAGGCCAGCCCGCCTGGGTCGGAAGCAACAGCTATGCGCTCCTTTTTAAGCCTCAACCCCGTAAATGAAGTGAGACATCTTTGATGAATATGAACTGGCCCGCATTCTTTCCAAAGGATTGCCCGCCGCCGAGCCGAAGCCGATTGGCAAGCCGCCAAACGCTGGTTTGAGGAACAACTGCTCGGAAGCGCCGTATGAATCTGCGGCATTGTATCGCTATCTTAGCCATATTCAACATCTGGCCGACGCTGTTGAGGCCATGCAAAGCGATCTGAAAAAACCAATCCGCCCTATTTCCACAACTACGATTGGCAAAAGGCGGAAGCCGAGGCCGATCAAGATATGGAGCTGGGCCGAACTGACACTTTTGACAACGTGGCTGACTTTTTAGCGGAATTGGCCGCATGATTTTGTCATAACAAAACTGATCTCATCCGGGAGCCACAATGACAAGCCCAATCCGGTGGACAACCACAGACTTATACCATAACGAAATCTATTTGACGGAAGAACGCTGGCAGCATATTATTGAGCCTATCAATCACCCGGAAATGACTGACTACGAATCGCACTTGAAAGAGACGACCCATTCCGGCAAACGCAAACAAGACCCAACAAATCCGCACAAGTATCGTTACAGCAAATCGTTTAGCGACTTGGTCGATGACAACACGCATATTGTCGCCATCGTTCTGTTTGGTTTTTCCGAGCATAAAAACGGCCGGCCGATTGCCAACAATTTTATCGTCACGGTCTTTCAAAAGGAGATTGGTTAACATGTCCGAACCCATTTTTAATTATGACGAACTCAGCGACACGCTGTATGTGTCTTTTGCTCCGGGCGAAGCGGCCACCGGCATTGAGTTAAACGACCATATTCTGTTGCGGATCAACAAAAAGACGGAGCAAGCAGTCGGCGTCACCTTTTTTGAATACTCCGTTATGGCGCAAAATACGGACATCGGCCCGCGCAGTTTTCCCTTAACCGGTTTAAACGATCTGTCGGGCAGTTTGCGCGAGATGGTGGTGAAAATCCTGCGCCGGCCGCCGGTCAATTCCATTTTGTCGTTACTGGCCTATTCGCCGTCGGTGGCGGAAACCGTGCCGATTATGTATCTGCCTGCGCCACAAGCTTTGGCGGCGTAATCCCTGGCCAATCTCACACACATAAAACTCGTTATCGCATCCCGCCCATGTTCAGCGTCAAATCCAGCGCCCGGCACACTTTCAGAAAAGCCACGATGTTGCAGTTCATTCCGTGCTCGATGCGGGAAAGCTGGCGCGGCGTAATCCGGGCTTTGCCGGCCAATTCCTTTTGCGATAAACCGGATTGCTCTCTCGCCTCGGCAATTCGCAACGACATTTCCAGCAATTGCCGCTCTTCCGCATACAGTTTTTGAAACTCGCTATCCTTTAACTTTTCGCCCAAATAATCCTTAAACTTTTTCATAGCTTTTCCTCCCGCAGATCTTTTTCACTCACTCGGTGCAAAAAGTCATCACGATATGCCTTTGCTTTTTGGATTTCGACGCCGGGCACACGAGTGGTTGTTTTGTGAAAGGCGTGGGTCAAAATGATAAAATCTTTGTAGCAAAAGAAGTACAAGATTCGCGTTTCGTCACCCGACAGCTTGAGGCGCAATTCGTGGATGCCGTCTTCCAGCAGATCGGCATAGGGTCGCGGCAAGTTCGGGCCCTTTTCTTCCAGCAACGCAATCAGGTTGATCAATTTTGCCTGCTGCCGCTTCGGGCGTGATTCAATAAAATCCGCCAGCGGACAGTCGTTTTCGCGTGTCTCGTAAAATATGACTTGATATGGCATTAAATCCCCCGCAAGCATCGGCTAACAATAATCCCGTCCACCTGCAATATGAAAGATTTGGCCAGAAAATGCAACGGGTCTTTTTATATGGCGCTGTTGATTTCTCGCCCCCAAAAATCCCTTGCCGCTTAATTCCCCCAAATAATCCTGAAACTTCTTCATCGCTTTTCCTCGCCCAGATCTTTTTCACTCACCCATTGCAAAAAGTCATCCCGCGATGCCTTTGCTTTTTGGATTTCGACGCCGGGCACGCGGGTAACCGCCGCGGAAGCGATGCCCAAAAAGCGCAATTTTGCGCCATTTAAGAAGCCTGCCGCATAATAAAAGCCGGATTTTTACAAATAAAATTGAAAGATCGCCTTTAAACCTATATTTTATCATCTCTTGGAGTCTTGATGTCTTTGTGATAATATTACAGGCGAAGCCCTGTATACCTTAACTGTTGTTTTCCGGAGGAGTTTTTAAATGTCCGAATCAGATTCAGCAACGCCGATGAGCGGTTTCCGTCATTTTAACCTGAGTGAGCCGATTCTCAAAGCCCTCGATGATGTTGGCTATGAGACACCCACGCCTATTCAGCAGCAGATTATTCCCTACATTCTGGAAGGCCGCGACGTTCTTGGTCAGGCCCAAACCGGCACCGGCAAAACCGCAGCTTTTGCCCTGCCCATTCTTATGCGGATCGACCTGAAACGGCTTGCGCCGCAGGTGTTAGTGCTTACACCCACGCGTGAACTGGCGATTCAGGTGGCCGAGGCATTTCAGCGCTATGCCGCCCATCTGCCGGGCTTTCATGTGCTGCCGATTTACGGCGGGCAGAATTACAACATTCAGTTCAAGCCGCTGCAACGCGGAGTACACGTTATTGTCGGCACACCGGGCCGGGTGATGGATCACCTGCGGCGCGGTACTTTGAAGCTGGAGACGCTGTCCTGTTTGGTTTTGGATGAGGCCGACGAGATGTTGAAGATGGGTTTTCTGGAAGATGTGGAGTGGATTTTGGAGCAGACGCCGCCGCAACGGCAAATCGCCCTTTTTTCGGCAACGATACCCGCCGAAATCCGCGCCATCGCCCGCAAGCACCTCAAAAATCCCAAAGATGTTACCATGGATTTGCAGACGGTCTCTGCCGCCACGATTCGACAGCGCTATTGGTTAGTCAGCGAGCCGCACAAATTGGACGCGCTCACCCGCATTTTAGAGGCCGAACCAACCGATGGCGTGCTCATTTTTGTCCGCACCAAGGGCGAGACCGTCAGCCTGTCGAGCAAGTTGGAGGCGCGCGGCTATTCATCCACAGCGATCAATGGCGATATGATTCAGCGAATGCGCGAGCAAGTGGTTGAGCAGTTCAAAAGCGGCAAATTGGATATTCTGGTCGCTACCGGCGTGGCCGCGCGCGGTCTGGATGTCGAGCGGATCAGCCATGTTATCAATTATGATATTCCATCGGATACCGAGGCCTACGTTCACCGTATCGGGCGGACGGGCCGGGCCGGACGGCCAGGCGAGGCGATTTTGTTCGTCTCTCCGCGCGAAAGGCGGCTGCTTTATTCGCTGGAAAAGGTGACCAGCCAACGCATTACGCTTATGGAACTGCCCAGCACGGAAACCATTAACGATCAGCGGATCTCCCGTTTCAAACAAAAGATTACCGACACGCTGGCCGTGGAAGATTTGGGCTTCTTTTATCAAATTATCGAGCAATATCAGAACGAGCATAATATTCCGGCGCTGGAAATCGCCGCGGCATTGGCCCGACTGGTTCAGGGCGATACGCCGATGCTATTTAACGCACCGACGCCGCAGATAGAGCGTTTTGTGGAAGATAGGCCGTCGTTCTCGTCCCGCCGCGGCGCCCGCGGGAATCAACGGGATGACCGGCGCGATATGAATTTTGGAACTGCTATGCAACGCTATCGCATAGAAGTCGGGCTTACCCATGGCGTAAAGACCGGCAACATTGTCGGCGCGATTGCCAACGAGACCGGCTTGTCCAGCCAACATATCGGGCGGATCGCTATTTATGATGAGTACAGCACTGTTGACTTGCCGGAGGGCTTGCCAAAGGAGTTTATCACCCTGCTCAAGAATGTCTGGGTGAGCGGTCAGAAACTCAAAATCAGCCGGCTTGACGAGCCGGAAGCCCGGTCAAAATCTTCCAAAGATTACCCGGAACGCCGCCCCGCGCCATCGGTCCCGTCGGCATACAAGTCCAAGTACAGCAGCGATAAACCGGCCAAGAAACGCGACAAAGCCCCGTTTACTCCCAAGCGCCATCGTAAAGGGAAGGATTAAACATTTTGTAACTGCTGAAATAACCAATAGAGTAGGGACTGACGCATGAAGCGTCTGTCCCCCTGGGTTTGATCATTTTATCATCCGGCTTCATCAAAATGTGTATTGAATTGCCTTGAAAGATACGTGCGCAATGGTTATCTTGATCACAGATTTTGCTGTGATCTGATCTTAACGTTACCGCCTGGGGAGAAAGGAGTTCGCGTATGCAAAAAAGCCGCTTTGCCGAATGGTCCAAACTCGACTTGGAGCGCACGTTTGGCCTCAATCAAGCCGATAGCCTGCCGGCTTTGAGCGAATGGATTGACTCCTCCAACGCCATACCGATTACGGACATGGAACGCCAATTAATTCAGGGTTATCAAGCCAGTTTAATCTATCGCGGCGATGATTGGAATGAAGTGGAATTGACCGCGCATTTCATCGCCCCAATCATGGCTTTGGTTAATTTCAATACCAGACTCTTTGGCCTGTTTGCCGAACGAACGATTCAGGCCGTTGTGGACGACTATGAGCTTTCCGGCGAACCAGACGCTATTATCGCCAAAGGCCGACGCGCCCCGGAAATCCCCTATTTTTGTTTTCACGAATATAAAAGGGAAAATGAACCCAAAGGCGATCCGGCCGGACAAGCGCTGGTGGCCATGCTCGTCGCCCAGGAATTGAACGGCCATCACGCGCCGATTTATGGGCTGTATGTATCCGGCAAGCAATGGTATTTCCTCATCTTGCACGAACGAGGCTACGCGATCAGCCAATCGTTTTCGGCAGATCGCGATGAGGTTTTCGATATTGTGAAAATGCTTAAGCGACTCAAACAAATGATTGAGCGAATGGCCCAGGCGCCAAACCCCTGAGCTGATTTTAAACGCCCCGTATCTCGCGCTGGCTGATTTTTGATGCCCGTTTTCTCCAGGAAAGCGGGCATTTGTTGTTGCAGGGTAATACCCGACGCCGCGCAGATTTTCTTGATCTTCCCCTGCGCTCAGGCGGCGGTATGTAGCGCGAGACGCATTCTTGCGGGAGTTGGCGCGAAACGGCATTTCGCGCTACAACGCAACGCCCAACTCCGCGCAGATTTCTTCGATCTTCCCCACTTGCCCCTGCATCCCGCCTTCGACGGCTTTGTCTTTGGCTTGCCGGAGATGCGCCAGCCCCGCCTCCGGCTGACCGGCTTGATACAGATAGCGGCCATATTCGTATAATGCCGGGACTAAGGTTTCCAGATAGTTTTTGGCCGCGGCGGTTTCGATGGCCTTTTCAAAATAAGCGGCGGGCGTTTCGGGCAGACCGGTCAGGGCGGTGATCTCAGCCAATATCCGCCGCGCCTCATTCGTAATTCGTAATTCTTCATTCTTAATTGTTAAAGCCACTGCCAGGTGGGTATACCCGTGCAGCACATCCGACCCGATCTC
>CAYOLL010000202.1:0-10267 GCA_964404765.1 uncultured Gemmatimonadota bacterium
TGCACTGAAGCCTTCGCAAGGTTAGGTTTACCACCACTTTTTGAGCAATTACTCAGTTTGTGCGTAACTCACGTAATTTCAAGCGTTTAGCGGCAAAATAAGTAATTGCTCAATAACCGTTGGCAGACCTTGCGAAGGCTTTTGTTCGAAACTTGTGAAATCAAGCAACGAAGCCTTCGCAAGGTTCGTTTCTACCAACACTTTTTGAGAAGTTACCAAACTAAAGTTTGTTGTTCCGGTTATAAATGGCTTTGGCTATTGGATTGTGTTAAATCGATATCATATAATTTAAGACTCAGGCTGGAAGCCAGCAAAGCCAGTGCTCCGGCGCTCCACAAGGTCATGGTTATGCCCAATTTATCATAAAACAGACCCGCCCATAGCGGCGCTACCACCCGGCCCAGAGCGGCAAACGATTGGCTTAAACCCAACATCCCGCCTTGCTCGTCTTCCGTACAATTTTTGGAAATCAGTGAATTAATAGATGGATTATGGAGACCGATACCGCCGGCGATGGCGATCAAAATCGGGATGAACATGGCGATTGAGACGCTTAAAGGCATGATGATCAGACTCACGCCCAGCATCCCGGTCGAAAAGGTCAGCAGCCTTTTTTCGCCAAACTTTTTTGCTAACCGGCCAATCAAACCGCCTTGAATAACTGCCCCCACTACGCCAATCATCCCAAATAAATAGCCATTCTGATCGGTGTGGTAACCAAAACGATCTGCCGTGAAATAGACAAAAATAGTCGTCATGTTATTAAAGCTAAGCTGCACCAAAAAAAAGATTATAAACAACGGGCCTAAATTTGGGTGCTGAACCGCATTTAGCAGTCTTTGCAAGCTAAACTGCCGGGCGCTGTCCGGGCTGATTTTGCTTGTATCGACGGTTTCGGGCAATTTAAAAAAGGCAAAAATAAATGCGATAATAGAAAAGCCGGCTGACGCAAATAGCGGCAGAGCCAGGTTATACTTGCCCAAAATGCCGCCAATAGCCGGGCCTAATACAAAACCCATGCCAAACGCCGCGCCAATCAAACCCATACCTTTGGCCCGATCTTCGCGCGTCGTAACATCGGCGATATAGGCCATGGCCGTGGAAATTGTCGCCGCGCAAACGCCGGTTAAAATACGCGCTACAAACAGCATGGTAAAGGTATGAGAAAGCGCAAACATCAAGTTTGTTATAGCCGTCCCGGCCAGGCTGAACAGGATAACCGGACGGCGGCCAACCCGGTCGGACAAACGGCCCCAGATCGGCGCAAAAATAAACTGCATCAGCGAATAGCTGGCAATCAATATTCCGTAAATCGCACCTAAATGGGTATGGTCTTCTACAAACTGCTGCACATAAAACGGCATGATGGGAATAATAATCGTGAGACCGAGCAAATCAATAAAAACGGTCAAAAAAATAATAATGAGTTGCGATTTACGAGCAGCCATACTTTTTACTGTCCATTCAAAGCAGGAGTAGCAAACTTTAGTTTGCAAAAGCGTAACCGTAAGTCACGCGCAAACTGAAGTGTGCTACTCCTGTAAAAACAAAACGAGCTAATCCGTTTTGCGGATTAGCTCGCCCATACAGAAATGATCGCTATCAACCTATTTCGCGACCTGAACGGTCTTGGGATTAACCGTAACAATTCCCGTGAACAAACCTATAATAATGTCCAACGGCGTATGACTGGTGGTAATTTCGTAGTTAGTGGCTCCGCCGGCCATGGCATTCGTATCCACGTTATTCAGCGGTATTAAACCCCACAGTACATACCATTGAGTCGCTTTTTCTACTGTCCCGCCTTGTGCGCCGGAGCCCACTTTGTGTATATGGGTATAGCAGCCGGTCATACCCAGCATACAAACCAACAGCGCCATCGCAATCGCTTTCTTGAACATTGTACCTCCTCTTTGAAGGTTAGCATTGTGAAAAATGAGAATGACGAAAAATGCTTTGACCTGAATCGTAAAAATCTCAGGTACAAAGCCAATTTATTGCTTTTATTTGTCCGTATTCAGCTTTTTTATCTCTTCCAATTGGGCAATGGCTTGCACATCCTGCGGGCGATTTAACGCCGATTTCGACTGAATAAGCCCGTCAATCGAAAGGATGTTAAACGCGCCGACAGGCGATTGAATGCTTTCACTCAATTTTAAGACGCTTTGATAATTGCCGATGGCTATAACCTCGCTTAAAAAGTCAAGGTTGCCAATATCCGTCACCAAATACAGGCTATTATAACGAACGCCCGGCGTGACTTCAAAAGGAATATCGCGTCTCGTGCGATGCGCCGGATGCAGATCGGCCAGGGCGACATGAATTCGGGCTAAATTGTCCGCATCCAACGGACAGCAAACATCAAAATCCTTGGTAAACAGGGTGACGCCATGCGCGATGGCGGCCTGACCGCCAATCAAAACAAACGCAACTTTTTGCGAAATAAGCCGCCGCAAAATCTCTTTAAAATCTACGGTCACGTTGATACATCCGTTTTGGTCAAAATGCGTGGCTTTTTTCCATTGCCGCATCTCGGCGGCGAATCGAATCAGGCTATCGTTCTCTTCAATCCGCCGCAAGGGTGAAAGCGGCAATCCCGATTTAATTAATGAGATGTCAATGCCGGTTTTTGAAATTTTCGGTGCAGGTAGATTGTTCATCTAATTGCCAGCCTGTTTTTCGCCGTGTCAGGGCGCCATTTCTGTCGATAGGTCGTTGATTTGCGCAATCGTCAAACCAGTGTCTTCGATAATTTCTTCTACGGGCCGCCCTCTTTTTAACATCTTGCGGGCGATTTCGCTGCTTTTATTGAGGAGTTGCGCTTCCAACGCTTTTACGTTCTCGTTTTCCGTTTGGTTTCGAGCGGCTTCATCCTTCATCTTTGCCCGATCCTGCGGCGTTACCAGGCTTTCTTCGATGCAGTCGAAAACCTTGCGGATGGCCGGATTTGAGTATTGCGTCTCGTCCACTCGCTCATCCAAGGTATCATCAATTGCTTGCAGCCATTCCCGGTAAGCTGCCGGAGTTGCGTCATTCACGTATTTTGGGCAGATGTAGATGATTTTGTGGAAAATCTTCTTCAGCGAATTGCCCTTCAAATCCTTCGGGTCAAAATCAATCGTGGCGATATCCGTCTGGTGCTTATCGCCGGACATTAAGACGACTAAGGTATAGACTTTGATGTCCGGCCAATACGTTTCCGAACGCGCCGTCAGCTCCAACATGGCCGCGCAGTGATAATATAAAAAACGATCATAATGATCCATCAAGCGGTCGTGTTGAATATCCACCAGAATGCGACTCTTCTTATCTTCGGCAAACAGATCAAAGCGGGAGTCCACCGGCCCGATGGATGGCCGGAAGGATTTTTCCGTCTCAACCTTGGTGATCTCGATAGTGACGCCGAGAATGTCTTTGACAAACGCGGTAAAGATTTCCGGAACGCCAAACGCTTTCTTGAAGATGACATCGTAGCGTAATGGGGCAACATGGATCATAGTGCTCCTCCGATAGTCACACAACTAAACAACACTTTGTGCCAAGTCGCAAAGTCACTTTCAACCCAATGTCATTAAGTTAAGCACAGGGCTAGATTGTCATGCTGAAAGCATCTTTTTTTAAAATAGTAAGGTGCTTGATTCGAAAAGGATTCTTTCAGAATGACTATATGGGGCGGCTTTCCTTAACTTAATGACATTGACTTTTAACCTGAATTGAGGTGCAAGCCGGTCTTAATTTACGTCTTCGTCGGCCGAATCGAGCCGATACAAGATTCGATGGTTTTGGCCTGACCGGCATAAATATCGCGCGGCAGCACAAAATCAACTTGAAAAATCTTTGTATCCGGGTGGTCAAAAAGTAATCGAAAGAAAACCAAACGGTCGGTCATCGTCAGCGTTTGACGCACCCGGAAATTTTTGGTGTAATACTCTGTCTGGCGAATATCGGCTTTGGCGTCCATCATCCGAAAATTGGTCTCGGTCAGCTTAAGTAACTGGTTTGTATTATTGATGTTGACCGAATCCACCCGCGAAACAGCCAAGCTGCAGCGCAGCGAATCATTAATGAATATTTTTCGGGGATAGATACTAAAAATCGAGCTTTCAGTTGATGGCACATCGGCCTGGACAACAGAATCGGCAATCGCCCGCCAGTTAAGCGGTGAATTGAACATGATGCCAATTTCCGGATCACGAAAAGTCTCCCCCAGCAACGCGGGATTGACATCAAATGCAAGATAACCAGGCTCATCCACCGATTTATCCGGCGGGGTTTCCTCGTTTTTTTGGCAGGCTGTCAACAAACAACCCACAATAACTATTAGTCCCAAAAGGGATGCTCCGGTGAGTTTCATGCAGGGTATTTTAGGCATTTTTTCAGGCGCTGTCAAGATTTTTATGAGATTGTACGGCGCGAGGAGCTATTTCAGAGCGATATTTATATGATTTTAAAACCATGTTTATCAACAGGTTATCGGCATTTCAATCATTATTTCAGCGTTTTTTCCTTGATTGTCGTTTAAACCCGTCATATATTGGCCGCGTTTAGATTATGGATCTTTGGAATGCGGATTGCAAGCGCCCATCGTTACAATTCACATTTTGCAATTTCCAAATTCAAAATAATTATACCCAACATAGGTGACAACATGAGACAACGTTTTATTCGATTTATAACCTTAATGCTGCTGACATTTCTGGGCTGTCATTCTGCGCCGGAGCCTCGTGATACAGATGTTGTGGCCACTGTAAACGGTCAGCCGATTCTTGTTGGCGAGTTCAAAACCTCACTGCGCTTAACCAAAGCGCAGTTGCCGCCAAGCGCCGGCTCGGATATGGCAAAAATAAAAGAGAATCTGATTCAGCAGCTAATTCAAGATCGACTGTTGGTGGATGAGGCCCGGCGGCGAAATTTGCAGGATAAAAGCTATTATCAGGAAATTATGTGGGTTTTCCGCACGCGGGAATTGGCGGAAAATGTCCGGGATTCCTTGTTCAGCAACCCCATTTCTATTTCGCCGGACTCAATAAACGTCCATTTACCAAAAATCGAGATCCGCTATTTCCCACGGGAGATCGTGGTAGATCGAAAAGAATTGGCCGACTCCTTACGCAAAGCCCTGGATACAGGCGCAGACTTTGCCGAATTGGCCCGAAACTTCTCCATTTTACCGTCAGCCAAAACCGATGGCTTTTTGGGTGAACTCCGCCCAAGTGACGCCAACTTTCCGAAGGAATATAAGCAAGTACTCAAGCCGATGCGAAGCAAAGATATTTCGGCGGTATTTCCGGTGCAGGATTTGTTTGCAATTGTGCGGGCCGACTCTATTTATCCGCCGGAAGATATGCAGCAACGCCGGCGCGAAGCCATCCGGGAATTGCTGATTAAAGAGCAGCGTAACCAGGCTTTTATGGATTTGCGCCAGAAGCTGTTTGATCAGGCCAAAGTGCAAAATTTTCCGGATAAATTTACTTCGCTGGACTCTATGGCCGACTCTATCGTCGTCGCCATTATTGACCAGGAAAGCATCCCCTACGCCTTTTTACGGCGCTATATGGGCAACAATCCGCGCTGGGCCACTTTTGACACGCCGGTCAAGGGCGCCCTTAAAGCGCTGGATAATTTGCTGGAAGCTGCTCTTTTCCGCCGTGAAGCCGAGAAGCGCGGTTACGATAAGGACGCCGACTATCTGGCGCGTTATAGCGTGCAGGAACAATATGCTTTAAAACGTGGTTTAATATTGGAGTTGGTCGGCGCCGTTAATATTACCGACGAGGCCATCAAAAAATATTACGAAGTACATCCTAAGGATTATAAAGCGCATAAGCAGCGCAATGTTCGCCATATTGTCGTAGCCTCAAAAGCCCAGGCCGATTCGATCTACATGCTATTAAAAAATGGGGTGGAATTCTTTGGACTGGCGCGCGAATACTCGCAGGATCGCCGTTCGGCCAGCTCTGGCGGCGCACTGGGATTTATCAGTGAAGGGGCGATGGATCCGATTTTGGACAAAGCGGTTTTCAGCCTTGCCCTTAATCAGCCCGGCGAACCGATTCAAACCGCTCAGGGCTATACTATCCTGATGGCCACCGATGAGCGGATGACGGAGGATATTCCGCTGGCTAATGCCGCCCCGCGTATCCGTCAGGCGCTGGAGCAATCGGATACGAACGAGAGGGTCAAAGCCGTCTCGGCTGAACTGCGCAGCGCAGCCAAAGTCGAAGTAATGGAAGATGTTTTAAAAGGTGTGCAATAATAACGCACGGCCTAAAAACGGGTACGCTTTTGGGAAGCGTTCGGCTAAACCCGGATGTTCGCTTTCTTGACAAAAGTGGGCATCCGAAGCTCATTGAGAAAAAAATCCTGCCCGAAATAAACCATGACCGCGGATATCATTTCCAGCACAAAGCGAGGTAATTGTATGACTCCACCTGAACAAGATTTGATTCAATTGATTTACATTAGCACGATGCCGAAGCCCCTGACGTCGGAAGAATTGGAGGGCATTTTGGCCGCATCCCGCAAAAATAACAAGGCTCTGAATGTCACCGGTTTGCTGATTATCAAAGGAAACAAATTTATGCAGGCGTTGGAAGGTGAAAGCCGCCACGTCAAGGCGCTGTACGACAAAATTGCCCAGGATCCGCGTCATGCCGGCGTTGTAATGATGAGCGAAATGAAGATTAAAAAGCGCGATTTTCCCAATTGGGAAATGGGTTTCAAAAATTTGGACCGTTTGCCGCGGGTGGACTCCAAAAAGCTGACAGATTTTGGCAATACGGATATGACCTCCAAAGAATTTACTGAAAATCCCAAAATGGTGCACATGCTGTTTAAGAGCTTTATCGAAAAGGTCACGTAAGTGGTTCGTTTTCTACAAACAGGCCGCCCTTACAGGGCTTGAGAACAGATCAATCGTCCAAATGCGAAAGTTATTTAATACGCAGTACTTATTTTATTTTTATTATCGCAAACAAACCCTGGCATCCCCATCGCTCACCGCAACAGAATGCGGTCCAGCAGTTTTATCACATCTTCCACATCAATTTTGCCGTCGCCGTTGACATCGCCCAGGTCGCTGCCGGCCACGATATAGCCGGTTTTGGCGACGGTGTTGCGGGCAATCGCGTTGGAGACCGTCAGGGCCGGGGTGTACACGCCATAAGCGCTGTAGGTATAGGTGTGCGGCCCTTTCCCGGACGCGTCGGCAATCCCGTCGCCATTAAAATCCCACTGCCAGACTTCGATATAGCCGCTGTCGGGCGCGGAAGCGTCGCTAAAAACAACCGTCAGCGGGGCAATACCGTTGCGCGGGGTTGCCGTAAAATAGGCCGTCAGCGGCATCGGACTCTGCACGGCGATATAATCCGGCTTGACTTTGACATCACTGCGCGGGCTTTGTCCTGAGCCTGCCGAAGGGCCGTCGGTGATCGTCAGCTTGACGGTGTAATTTGCTTGCGCCGAATAGGTGAAGCGATGCGGGCCTTTGCCGGACGCGTCGGCGATTCCGTCGTTGTTAAAGTCCCACTGCCAGCCGGTAATCGTTGTATTTTCGGCAACGGATTGATCGCTAAAAGTCACCGTGATTGGGGCCCGGCCGCTGAGTGGCGCGCCGCTAAAGTCGGCATGGAGCGCGGGCGGCGGCGGGCTGACGGTAATGTAGCCGGATTTTAGGGCGGTATTCGTTGTGCCCAACGTGTCGCTGACCGTCAATTTTACCGCATAAACGCCGGCGTTTGCATAGCGAAAAACGTGCGGTCCCCGACCCGTCGCGTCGGTTGTCCCGTTATTGTCAAAGTCCCATTGCCAGGCGGTTATGGTCGTGTTGGTCGCTGTCGATTGGTCGGTAAATGTCACTTGCAGCGGGGCGACGCCGCTCAGCGGGCTGCCGCTAAAACCGGCCGTCAACAGCGGCTGCGGGCCGACCTGAATATAGTCGGTCTTGATTTCGGCATCGCTAAAGTCGCCGGCGGAAACGATCAGCTTCACCGTGTAAGTGTCGGCAGTCGCATAAGTAAACGCATGTGGCCCTTTGCCGACGGCATCGGTCGTGCCGTTGTTGTCAAAATCCCATTGCCAGTTCGTCAGTGTCGCGTTGGTGGCGCTGGATTGATCGGTAAAAGTGACCCGTAACGGGGCGCGGCCACTGCGCGGCGTGGCAGTAAAGGCCGCGGTCAGAACCGGCGTCGGCGACACGATTACATAATTGAACTTCGTTTCTGTGTCCGTCCGCCCGGCGTTGTCGCTGACGGTCAGTTTGACCGTATAGCTGCCGACCGTTGTATATGTGTAAGTGTGAGGGCCGGCTCCAGTGGCGTCCGTCACGCCATTATTTTCAAAATCCCATTGCCAGCTTGTGACGGACGTGCCACTGCCGCTCGAATGATCGGTAAAAGTCACTTGCAAAGGCGCATACCCGGTCAACGGCGTGGCGCTAAACTCGGCGTTGACCGAAGGCGCCGGGCTGACCGTAATGTAGTTGGTCTTTAGTTCAATATCCGAGGCGGTCTGGCCGTTGGATGCCGTCAGTTTGACCGAATATGTCCCGGCGGCGGCGTAGGTATAGGTATGCGGCCCTTTGCCGGTGGCATCGGTTGTGCCGTTATTATCAAAATCCCATTGCCAGCTTGTCAGGGTCGTATTGGTTGCGGTCGATTGATCGGTAAAAGTGACTTGCAGCGGCGCAACGCCGGTCAAGGGCGCGGCGGTAAAATTGGCGGTAACAATCGGCGCCGGCGTGACCGTGATATATTCGGTCTTGAGTTCTTCATCGTTGCGGCTGCCGTCGGACACAGTCAGCTTGACCGAATAAGTTCCGGCGACCGCGTAGGTAAAGGCATGTGGACCTATACCGGAGGCATCGGTTGTGCCGTTATTGTCAAAATCCCATTGCCAGTTGGTCAGCGTGGTGTTGGTGGCGCTGGATTGGTTGGTAAATGTGACCTGCAACGGCGCTACGCCATTGCGCGGCGTGGCCAAAAAATCGGCTGTCACCGTCGGCTCCGGCGTAGCGCGAATGTAGCTGCTTTTAATCTCGCTATCGGACAGCCCCTGCGCGTCGGAAACCGTCAACTTGGCGGTATAGACGCCAATTTGCGTATAGGTATAAGTATGCGGCCCCTGACCGGTGGCGTCAACGGCGCCGTTATTGTCGAAATCCCATTGCCAACTGGTGATGGTCGTATTAAACGCCATAGATTGATTGGTAAATGTCACCTGCAGCGGCGCTACGCCCGTCAGCGGCGCGGCGCTAAAATCCGCCGTCACCGACGGCCCCGGCTGGGTGGTAAAGCGCCAGACGCCGCCGGCTGCAAAGTTGCCCTTGCTATCCGTCGCCTCCACTTTCCAAAAGTAGGCCGCCTGATAAATCAGCGCCGTCGCCGGCGTGTACGATGTGGCGGCTTGGTCGTTGCTGACCCGTGTTGTCGGCGGGCTGAACGTGTCGAAGTAAACATCATAAGTCACCGCGTCGCCATCGGGATCGCCGCCGCTCCAGGACAGCGTCGGCGTAATGGAAACATTGATCTGAGTATTGCCGGGCGACGGATTGGCCGGCGTATTGGGCGGGCGATTTTGTTGAAATACCGTCAACATTAAGGGATTGGTTGTGACGGGCAGATTTTGTAAATTGGCGTCTAAAATAGTCACAAATCCGCTCAAAAAGGAAAGTGTCGTGCTGCCGACCGACACGCCGGTCTTGACCGGAAAATCAAGCTGGTAAACCGTTTGGCTGCCCGAAACCGACCAGCCCGGCCCGGTAAAGGTGCCTTTGCTGTACTGAACTTTCCAGGTCGCGCCGGTCGTGTCGTAGCGGGCATTGACGGCATTGGCCTGCCAGCTATGAGCGGCGTCGTTGCGCAAATCGGTCAGCGTCGGCACACCCAAGACCGCCGGATCATACTGAATATAGGCGTCGATACCCCAGACGCTCAGCGCCGCCGAGGGCTGGATGATGACATTGACGGTCACCCGCCCGCCCGGCGTGATTGGGTCGTCGGCGCTGGTCATGGAAAAGTTGACGGATTGCGCCAGAACAGCGCTTTTTGTCATCAGAACAAGTAGACATAGCAGGTATAGTCGTCGCATGAGACACCTCCCAAGAGAGCATAGAGCACGGATAGCACAAGAAAAAACGGCTTGTATTATAATCGCTCAAATTTCGCGTGTGTCAACTGAAAAATGCGGTCATGTTTGGAAATCGGAAACCCGCCCTTTCCTGAATTATTCACAAATCTTAACGCAAACGTCGCAATTGACGCTAAAGACG
>CAYOLL010000203.1:0-10203 GCA_964404765.1 uncultured Gemmatimonadota bacterium
ACAACCCGGCGCATTTATTCCAAAACCCAAACTTATTTTATCGACGTTCCTAAGGCGTAGCAAACTTCAATTTACCTGTGAATTTAGGAGTAGGAGATACCATGATAGACCGCTATTCCCGTCCGGAAATGGCTGCCATTTGGACGGATGAAAATAAGTTTCGAACCTGGCTGCTGATCGAGCTGAAAGCCTGCGAAGTACAGGCGGCTACAGGAACCATTCCGGCAACGGCTTTGGAAACCATTCTGGCCAGGGCAAACTTTGACGTGCGCCGCATCAACGAAATCGAAGCCGAGGTTCATCATGATGTCATTGCATTTTTAACCAGCGTGGCGGAATTTGTCGGGCCCGATTCGCGCTACATCCATCTGGGATTGACTTCCTCAGACGTAGTCGATACCGGCTTGTCGCTGTTGATGAAGCAGGCCGGCGAGCGCTTAGCCGATGATCTGGTTGCATTTCGCGCGATTCTGGCGAAGCGCGCCCAAGAGCACAAGCGCACGGTGATGATGGGCCGAACCCATGGTATGCATGCCGAGCCTACCACATTTGGTTTAAAATTGGCGCTGTGGTACGACGAAATGGGGCGCAATCAACAGCGATTAAAACAGGCGATTGAGCATATTTCCGTCGGCAAAATTTCCGGTGCGGTCGGCACGTATGCCCATTTAGCGCCGGCGGTCGAGAAACAGGTATGTAAAGCGCTGGGACTAAAGCCGGCCAACATTTCCACCCAGATTTTACAGCGGGATCGCCACGCTGAATTGATGAGCACTCTGGCCATTATCGCCGGAACGCTGGAGAAAATAGCCGTCGAAATCCGGCACCTGCAACGGACAGAAGTAGGCGAGGCCGAGGAGTTTTTTGCCAAAGGCCAAAAAGGGTCGTCGGCCATGCCACACAAACGTAATCCCATCATCAGCGAGCGCATCACCGGGATGGCGCGGCTGATGCGCGGCTATGCGTTGGCGGCGCTGGAAGATCAGGCTTTATGGCATGAGCGTGACATCAGCCATTCATCGGTTGAGCGGGTGATTTTGCCGGATGCGACCATATTATTAGATTATATGTTTTATAAGATGACGGATTTAATTGGGCGACTAACCGTCTATCCCGAACGAATGCGGCGCAACATGGAGCGGACGCACGGCGTCATCTTCTCACAGCGCGCTTTGCTGCTCATGGCCGAGAAGGGTCTGGAGCGCGAGGCCGCCTACCGCATTGTTCAGCGCAACGCCATGAAAGCCTATGAAATCGACGCTCAATTTCAAGACTTGCTGCTGGCCGATGATGAAATTGCCGGTCAACTGGATGCCAACGAAATTGCCGCTTGCTTTAGCCTGGAGCCACATTTGCAACATGTTGACGCAATTTTTAAGCGGGTCGGTCTCGATTAAACGCAATACGTTTTTTCACATTTTAAACGATCAGGCCCAAAATCATCATGGTCATTGGCATCACCGGACACACCGGCAGCGGCAAATCTTATGTGGCGCGGGCATTAGCGAAATACCTGGCCGAGGCCGGGCATTCGGTTGGCGTGCTTGATGCCGATGTTATGGCGCGTGAATTGCGCGACCAGTCGCCTGCGGTTAAAGCTAAAATTATAGCGCTATTGGGAAAAGATGTTTATGATGTAACCGGCATAAGTCTGCCGGACAAAATCAGTGCGCGTATATTTGGAGAGGCCAATCATTTAATCCGGCAACAGTATGAGCAAATTTTTTTGGAAAGCGTCCCGTTATCGGTCAAACAGCATATTCAGGCGGCTGCCCACAAAACTTTGCTGTTGGATTTTTTTCTGCTGTTCACCTATTTAAAAGACTGCCTGAATCAGATTGACGCCACGATGCTGATCGTCTGCTCGCCGGCGACGCAGCTAAAGCGCTTGACAGATCCGCCACGGGCGATTGCGCCGGAGCTGGCCCTGGCCCGCATGGAAAATCAACAGCGCCGGATGCCGCTGGCGGATATCCGCACGAAAGTCGATTGGGTGATTGAAAACGAATTGGATCACATCACTCCGTCGCTAAATGATGTTACGGCGAACATCATCACCCGTTTGAAAAATTCCGAACAAAAGCGTACTTTTATTGTAAATGACTGCTCAAATTTGTAAAATAAATAGGTGAAAATGAAAACCGCAATTTACCGTAATTTTATCGGCATAGCCATAATCGCAGCGTTAAGCTGGGGCTGTGCGACGACAAAAGGACCAAGCACTCTCGCGGCGCTAAAGACACAATATGAAGCGGCAATCCTGGATGCCAAAATGGTCGAACCGGCGGAAATTTGTAACAAGTTAATTGCCATTTCACCCACAAATACGGCTTTACAGTGGCAAACGGATGCCGCCGGACAACCGCGGGTTTTGATGGTAACCTGGACCGCCTGGGCCGGTTATAAAACCCAAATTGGTCAGGAAACTACGACGGATCGAGAATTATGGGTGACGGCGGTACCGGAATTAAAGACATTCTGCCAAAACATCACGCCCGATAAAATCGACTTAACGCTTCGCCTAAAACAACTTATGGGTCTGCCGCCAGACGCCGACAAAACATACCTTGTCGAGATGTGGGTTGCCCCAGACGCCTTATTTCGTCCATCGCCGGATCCGGAAATTGACGATCAAACTGCTGAACTGGATTTTCCGGATGCCAAGCAAGATTCTTTGAGTACGACCCATCGCGTATGGTTCGGGAATTTAAAAGCCGTCTCCTATAACCCAAACGGCTACCCCTGGACACGTCTGGGTTACACCTACGATTGGGGCAATCCGCACAGCGAAGTCGGCTTAAGCGAGTTTGTCATTCGTAGTGGCGCTAAACTCACCATTAAAAATGTTTATGACGCAGCGGAATACTGCCACAAATAAGGGTCTGCGGAGTAGCAAAATTCATTTTGCAAGTAAATGCGTGGCAATTGGTTACCTGATTCACAGGCAAATTAAAATTTGCTACTCCACTTAACCTGAATGATTCATAAACGCAAGGGACGCAAACGGCGCAAACGACGCAACCGCTTGATTTGTTTTATTTAAATTAGCTGAACTTTAAAAGATAGGGTTGTCTCACAATCCATTTTTAAGATATAAATTCGCAACTTGCGTCTTTAGCGTCAATTGTGTACTAGTCAACAACCTTTGATACACTTTGTAGCGCGACTCTCCTGAGTCGCTGGCTTGCGAGACAGGAGTCTCGCGCTACAGGCTTAACCAAAAAGTGTTCTAAAGGTTGTTGACTAGTACACTTTAGCGTCAATTGCGACGTTTGCGTTAAGATTCGTGAATAATTCAGGTTAAGTGATTATGAAAAATATTTGTTCAATCATTGGCGCAAGGCCACAGTTCATCAAAGCCGGACCGCTTTCGTCTGTTTTGCGACGGGAAATGCGGGAAGTGATTATCCACACCGGCCAACACTATGACGCGGCCATGTCGGACATTTTTTTTGAAGAATTGGCGCTGCCCAAACCAGACTATCATTTGGGTATCGGCAGCGGCCCGCACGGTCAACAAACCGGGGCCATGCTGGCGGCAATAGAAAAAGTGTTGCTGGCTGAAAACCCGGATGCTGTTATTGTTTATGGCGATACCAACTCAACCTTAGCCGGGGCATTGGCCGCTGTCAAACTGCATATCCCGGTAGCGCACATTGAAGCCGGCTTGCGCAGCTTTAACCGCCGGATGCCGGAAGAAATCAATCGGATTTTAACCGATCATGCTGCCCACTGGCTGTTTGTCCCTTCGCAAGCCGCTGGGGATAATTTGGCGGCTGAGGGAATCACCCAAAACGTGCATATCGTCGGCGATGTGATGTTGGATGCGATTCTGCAGCACCGTGAACGGGCGCGGGTGCACTCGCACATTTTGGAAAGTCTGGACCTGATCCCGGGCCAATATTATTCGGCCACAATCCACCGCGCCGAAAATACAGACGATCCGGAGCGTTTACGGGCAATTTTTACGGCATTGGGTGCGTTGTCCAAGCCTGTGATCGTGCCGCTTCATCCCCGAACCCGCCGCTGTTTACATGAGCAGGGAATAACACCTGCCGGCCAAATTCGGTTCGTTGAGCCACTTGGCTATTTGGATATGCTGCAACTGATGCAGAACGCCGCCTGCATTTTGACAGACTCCGGCGGAATTCAAAAAGAAGCTTATTATCTGAAAATTCCTTGCATCACCTTACGTGACGAAACCGAATGGGTAGAAACCGTGACATCCGGTTGGAATATGCTCACCGGCGTCCATTCCCAAAAAATTGCCGATGCCGTCGGCAACAGTCAAAATGTGCCTCGCCTGCCGCATCCTGATCTTTACGGAACTGGGGATAGCGCTGAGCGTATTGTCTCTTTTTTGTTGAAAAACCTGTGAGCACCCTTACCGTATGCAAGTTATTTGGTTTTCCGAAATTAAATGGGCGTATTTAAAAACCCGCAAGCAGCAGATTATTTCCCGTTTCCCACATGATTGGGAAGTGCTGTTTATCGAGCCAATTGTTTTGGGTAAAAAAAATCGGTTTTGGCCTCAAAAAGCGGGAAATGTGACCTACGTTACGGTGCCATACTATAAAGGAACAGGCATTAAGCTACTGGATGCCTTTCAGTCTTTAAAGCCGGTCAGATTTATAGTCGAAATGATTGCAGGTTTTTGGGTCCGGCTGCTGCTTTATTTTTTAAAGTTTAAAACAGAGAATGGGATCGTTTGCACATCCAATATTTACTATGCGCCCATTATTCATAAACTAAAAACACGCTTAGTACTTTATGATTGCAATGATTTTCCATTAGGTTTTTCGACAGCCTTGTCGTTTGCTGCGGCATATTTTAGAAAAACCCTGGAAATTGCCCAGATTGTGACGACGGTTTCACAAAAATTAAAAGAAGACCTGGAGCAATTTAAAATAGATACGTGCGTTATTGTTGGGAACGGCGTAGATTACAATTTATTTTCCAATCCAAGCGAAGTTGGCATTCCGGCGGACGTGATGCATTTACCCAAACCGGTTGTGATGTACGTAGGCGCTCTTTCCGAGTGGTTTGATGTCGATTTAGTCGATGCCGTTGCTAAAGCAGTTAAAGGCAGTATTGTTATCATCGGTCCTGCCGCAAAAAGTTTTTTGCCCGCTAAGGAGCGCCTGCTATTAAATACGAATGTCAGTATGTTAGGCGAAAAAAAACATTCGGAGTTAGCCGCATACATCAAGCAAGCCGATGTTTGCTTGATACCATTTAAAAAAATCCCGCTGATTAACGGACTGAATCCCAATAAACTTTATGAGTATTTTGCTTGTGGTAAACCCGTTGTAACTTTGGACTACTCCGATGAAATTGAGCAGTTGGAGCCGTTGCTTCATGTGGCGCGAACCTGTGATGAGTTCGTTCTAAAGGTCAAACAAGCGATTGAAAATCCGCCGGATTCTCTCGCTTTGAAAAAAATTGCTCATGAAAACAGTTGGGACAAAAAAGCTGCGGTTTACGTAGAACTTATTCAACAATATTTGCACGTAAAAGTATGATTAATGGAGTATGATGTGATTAAGATCGCTCTCATCGGCTGCGGCCGCATTTCGAATGTCCACTTAGAATCCATTTCGCAATTAAACTCATTGCAACTGGTGGCGCTATGCGATACAGATACCAAAAAACAGGCGCAACTCCGTGAAAAATGGGATGTGCCCGTCTATGCCGATTACCGTGATCTGCTGCGAAGTGTTGAGGTGGATGCGGTTGCAATCGCCACACCCAACGGGTCACACTACGAAATTGCCCGGGCCGCCATAGAAGCCGGCAAACACGTGCTTTTAGAAAAGCCGATCACGATCCAAAATGCGGAAGCCGATGTCCTCATCGGACTGGCTAACCAAAAAGGCGTAAAATTTTTTGCAGTCAAACAAGTTCGCTACAATCCAACGGTTCAGCTTTTAAAGCAGGCCGTAATGGATGGGCGGTTAGGACGGATCTATAGCACGGCGCTGGTTGTGCGCTGGACACGCCCGCAATCCTACTATGACAACTCGGATTGGCGGGGCACGCTGGATAAGGATGGCGGAACGCTGTTAAATCAGGGGATTCATTATGTGGATGTGATGCAGTGGATACTTGGGGTGCCAAAATCGATTTATGCCGCTGCTAAAACGCTGTGCCATCAAATTGAGATCGAAGATCTGGCCATTGCGATTCTCAAATTTCCGAATGATGCTGTGGGAACCCTGGAATTTACCGTCAACACCTTTCCCCACAATTTGGAATGCTCGCTGACAATTTTAGGGGAAACCGGTACTGTTAAACTCAGCGGCGCCGCTATGAACGAGCTGGAAATATGGGAAGTCAAAGACTATCCTCGTCCACCTATCCGCGAAGGTTTAATGCCCAATATTTATGCCGGTGGCCTGTATCAGGGATCGTGTCCAAATCATATTTTTGTCTATGAGGATATGATTAAAGCGCTCAATAAATCACAGCATAATTATATTGACGGTCGTGAAGCCCGCAAATCGCTGTATATTGTCAATGCCATTTATGAATCCGCTAAAAAAGGGATAGAAATTACACTTCCCAATTTAGATTAGACACTTTAGCGCGTTATAGTTTTGGCAGTTTGGCGCACTTTTTATTTTTGCCAAACTTTTGACTTTAGGCACTTTAGTTCACTTTAGGCACTTGTGCTTTAGCGCTATGGTTTAGTAAGGATTAAGACTTGGCTCGCCTCTTCCCGGACTTGCTCAGGTGTGAAATAAACGGGGGCAAGCGCGCCATCCAACCAATAGGCAACCTGATCGGCGTAATGCGGCGTAAACCAATGCCCGCTTTGTCCGCCGGCTAAAACGGCCATATTTTCCGATAAAGCGCTCAGGTTAATAATTTGTCGAAAGACCGGCCCGGCATTCGCTTCAAAGGGTCTTTTTAACAATGGATATTGTGTTTTCCAAATCGTTTTACCATCGCCGCCAACAGGAAATGGCCCTCGATTTAGCATGAAGCTAAAAGGCGCCGCCTCACCCAGTAAATGTTTAAACATTAACGTATGATGGGCGCTCCATGTGCGTTTAGACGGATTCAACTGTTGCCATTCCAGAGCGGCCCGTTCAAACGCTTGCTTTAAAATATCCGCCTTGGTTTCGATCTGCTGCGTTTTGATATTGTCAAACCAGGGCGACGCTTCTTTTTGCAATAAATTATCCATTGCCGCGTTGATAAGCAGCCAGCCCCAAACTTCTGCAAATTCGGCAAAATCCGCCGGTGCAAGCTCGTCGGCAAAAATATCTTCCAGTAAGTTGTTGTAGGTCAGCTCAAACAGCAAAGCCGCTTCACTATCCGCCCGCAACTCAAAATCCCACTGCCCAAGCAACCGCAGTTCCCGATAAAATGCGTACTGATCCGGCCCGTAACAGGCCAAAATTTGTGGCACAATTCGCTCTGCGCTCATCGAGTACACGTCTGTCTGCATTCCGGCTAAATCTTCCGGAGCAAAAAGGCTGTCTGCTTGCAGCAAATGATTGATTCGCCGCGAACGATCTGCCGACTCCCATAAATACGTCAAATAATGCGGGAAATTTCGCTGTGGCAGATTGTTGGCGCTGACAATAAAACCTTGCGGTGGATTCAATACGGATGGATTTTTTGCAAACGGGATAAAACCTTGCCAGTCCTCGCCACCACTCCAACCGATATGTGGCAAACAGCCGGTCGCTGATGGCCGTTGCGGAATTTTTCCGGCCAGTTGATAGCCGATGTTGCCGGCTGTATCCGCATACGTCAGATTCAGCGCCGGGGCCGTCAGACGGGCGGTCGCCGCACGAAAATCGTCCCAGTTTTTAGCCCGATTGCAAGCCAGCATAGCTCCAATCTCGTCGCCCTGGGCATAGCCGGTCCAGCAAAAGGCCAGGCATGTTTGCGCGTTTTCCTGCCGTAAAACATCGCTGATAATTGGGCCGTGCCGGGTCGCCAGAACCTCCAGAATAATCGGCTTCTGACCGCGTACTCGGATTGTTTCGGCGCGAGCCTCCAAAGGCAGCCATTCGGCGCCCGCCAAATATTGACTCAAATTGGCCGGGTTCAGCTTTTCGATAAACAAATCGGCATCATCCAGCATGGCATTGGTTGCGCCCCAGGCAATCGCGGCGTTATGGCCAATTTGGATGCCGGGGGCGCCGGGAATTGACATGCCGTAGACGTTGTTATCCGGCAATAATATATGAACTTCATAAAATATTGACGGCAGCAACAGTGATAAATGCGGATCATTAGCCAAAATCGGCTTACCGGTAATGGATTTTTTTCCGGAGACTACCCAACTGTTGGATACGCCCTTGCCAAAAATCAACGCAGATTGCTTCAAACCGGCTAATAATTGCGGATCGACGATTGGATATGTATCCCGGTGCTGTGCAGACGACTTTTGACCAACAGCACTATGCGTCCCGCCTAAGCTGTCATCTGGGATAATGGTTGGACCATTCTCCGGATAATCCGGCTGCAACTCCAAAAAACGCAAAGAGTCAAGTTGGGTTTGCATTTGACTTAGGAAAAAATCCGCCGGCCACCAACTTAGACCAAAGGCCAGTAATTTGGGGATCAGCAGCGCATCGGCAACCGTCCACGGCTGCGGACGAACCCCCAATAAGTAGAACTCCATCGGTAAAACATGCCCGCCCATGTAACTATTTACACCGTCACAATAGGCTTGAATGAGGACAAGATCATCAGGCTTTAATTGTTTTACTTCTTTTTCGACTTGTTGTTTAATTCCCAAAGTTCGGTAAAGCCGGTCTAACGGCATCGTTTTTTCGCCGGCAAACTCGGATAATCTACCGTGCATAACCCGGCGAAAAAACTCCATCTGCCACAGCCGATCCTGTGCATGCACATAGCCCATTGCCCGCATTGCATCCGCTTCCGACTGTGCTTGAATGTGCGGCACACCGCGATCATCCCGCGAAATTACCGCCTCATTTTTTAATCCGGGTATGGTTTGGCTGCCGTCATAATTTGGTAAAGTGGCATACCAAAGTCCAGTTGCGCCTAAAATAAAAAACAGAACAGATAGGCTCGTTAAGATAATAATAATTTTACGGTTACGCCATTTTTGGCTATTATTTAGGATAGAAGTCATACTTGTTTTGACTTATAAAGGAATAAAAAGTCCTTTATTTTTTCAGGAAAAAATGAATAATCTTGACCAGCATCGAATAATATGGTAAACTCAAGGGCTTGGCAAGGCGGATCTCGATTTAGTTGAAACGACCGGAGCAGAAAATGCCGGCCCTGACCCGGATGAATTTTAAGTTATAGCTTGAGGTATTTTAATGATGGTGCGATTTCCCTACGGTGTCTCCAATTTTGAACGTCTCGTCCGCGACAATTACGTATTTGTTGACAAGACAATTTATATTGAAAAGTTGGAAAATTTAGGCGAGCCATATATTTTTTTCCTGCGCCCGCGCCGGTTCGGCAAAAGCCTTTTTATTTCCATGTTGTCCTATTATTACGATGTGTTGGCGAAGGATCGTTTTCAAGATTTGTTTGGCAAATTTTATATTGGTCAACATCCGACGGCCAATGCCAATAATTACATGTTGCTTAAATTCGAGTTCAGCCGAATCAATACCGACACGCAGGAAACGACGTTTGTCGGATTTCGGACCAATGTGCTAAGCGGGTTGCGCATTTTTTGCAGCCAATACGACTATGATTTTGCCGCGCTGGAATCCATACATGAGCCGGCTGATCTGCTCAAAAGCTTCTTTGATCAAGTTCGACTTCGCAACGCTCGAAAAATTTACCTTTTGATTGACGAATACGATCATTTTGCCAACGAGATTTTGTCATTTAATCCAACCAATTTTATTGACATCATTTCCAAGACGGGGTTTGTGCGGAAGTTTTACGAATCCATCAAGACGGCCACGTTTGAAGGCACGGTGGATCGCCTTTTTGTAACCGGGGTGACGCCGATTACGCTGGACAGCATGACCAGCGGTTTTAATATCGCCAAGACGCTGTCGTTGTCGGCGCATTTCAATGAGATGATGGGTTTTACGGAGGCGGAAACGCACAATTTGTTTGATCTTTCGTGCGGCCAATTGGACAGCGCCGCCCGCCAAACGGTGCTAAATGATTTGCGACAGTACTACAATGGCTATTTATTCAATGATGAAGCCGCGAATCGGATTTATAACCCGGATATGGTGTTGTATT
>CAYOLL010000204.1:0-10121 GCA_964404765.1 uncultured Gemmatimonadota bacterium
TTCGTAATGCTATGTAAATATTATCTTTATACGATAATGGTTGACGTCAATTTAAGGTAAGGTAGCTTGGCTTTTTCTTCTTTGGTTAAGTCTATGGGAAATACGAATTCTAAAGTATCAGCGAAACTTTCCGGTAGCGATTCGCCGTTAACCCTTATTAAAAAATCGCTCCACAATTGAGAAAGCAGAAATCTGCGAGACAGTTCTTCTTTAAAAATATGAAGGTCAAGAAGTCTTGTATCAATGCCTTTTAGAATTATTGTGGTTCCGTGTTCCTTTTTTAGTTCGATGTTCGGGTCTTTGTAATCCATTATTTTAATGGGCTTTTCCTGGGATCGACGTGCATCGTGTTTTAAAATATCGTCAATATCCATTTCAAAATAAGTCAATTCGCCGTCCGACTTGGAAATCGTCAGCACTTCTATTTTTTTGGCGATGCCGAATCCGGAAAACTTACCAATACCTTTACGTCCTAAGATCGGTCTGTTCTTCCCTTCGGATAGGTCTTTCCCGGTATCTTTACGCCGATCTCGTCCTACTATCAAAAAGTGATCCTGGCATTGCTCAAACGACATTCCAATGCCGTTGTCTTTAATTTCAATAGAACTGTCTTTAATTGTAATTTCGACGGTTTCGGAGTCAGCATCCCAAGCATTGGCCACAAACTCGGCGATGACATCAACCGATTTTTGATACATTTTGATACCTAGATGATCTATAACATTCGGCTGAATAATGAGTTTAAGCTCTTTTTCAAACATGAGTTCTTTTTGCACAAACATAAAATACTCCTAATGTGATAGTGATTGCAAATACTCATAAATCTTTAAAGCATGCTGCTTAATAAACTCTGGCGGTAAAGCATTCCCGATCATTGTTGCCGCCGCGTGTTTTCCTTTACGTAACGAAAACCTGTAATCGAGCGGAAACGACTGTAGTAATGCTGCTTCGCGCAACGTAATGGCCCGGTTGGCTTCGGGGTGAATGAAGCGGCCTTTAGACGGGTTAGTGCATCCGCCGGTAATCGTTGGTGCAACGTCTCCCCAACACATTCGCCCGTAAACATCTTTAAACCCCGCTCGTCCTGTTTTATGGCAAGCTAACTGCGCTTCCGGCGGCAAATCCGTTCGACTACCGCCATCCTTGGGGATAAGTTTTATTTTTTCTAAAACCGCTAATGTGCGCTTTTCCGGAAAATCGTGTAACGGATCACCACTCGTGCCCGCTAAGGGGAGGTCAAAAATGGCATCTCGAACCGTGTGTCGCTTCGAAGCGTTTGAAGCGAACGCAATCGTACCGTATCGACCTGTAATTAAAACGGTTCTATACCGGCGTTGCGGGACACCAAAGTTTGCAGCATTCAAAACATGAGCGATATTGTCCGTGCAATATCCCAATTGTTTTAAATTATCAAGCAGCACAGTCATTCGCTTGTCTTTAATAAGGCCGGGAACGTTTTCCATCATGATGGCTTTAGGGCGTAGTTCTTCAATAAACCGGATAAAATCGAAGATCAAGTCGTTTCGTGCGTCTTCGATGCGACGACTACCGTTCATTGTTCGCATTGAAGAAAAGCCTTGGCACGGCGGACAGGCGGCCAGCAAATCCAGCTGACCTTTTCTAATGCCCAAATCCCGCTTAACTTTGCTAACGGGTAAATTCTTAATATCGGTGCGCCAAACCCGGACTTCAGGATGGTTTTCTCGATAAGTTTCTATAGCCAGATCGTCAATGTCCATGGCTCCAATAACGGAAAATCCGGCTTGCTTTAAGCCGAGCGTTAACCCGCCGCAACCACAAAACAAGTCTATTGCTTTTAAAACAGGTCTGTGCTCCATTTTCTCAACCTCGAATCTATCGTTTTACCACAGCGCGTTACCCCCAATTGGCATCATGCGTTGCCGTGAGCGTATAACTCGCGCTCAACTAGCCCGCTACTGCTGCCGGGCGTAAATTCACAGGGAGTTTTTAAAGGCTTTTATTCGGGATGCAAGCATAAATAACTCCAGACGAACTTCTGCCGGGCTGCACTACCCTTTCGGCGGCGGCCCCAGCACAGGAATTTCGCCATCGCCGTACGCTTTGACCAGGGATTCATCGGAAGCAATGACGCAAATACGACCGGTCTGATAGCCGCGCACAAAGGCATCGACAATAACCGGATCGTAACGCGTATTGGCCCAGCCCTGTATTTTGCCGACAACCCAGTCGGGGTCCATCTGTTTTTGATAGGTCCGGGTGGAAGTCATGGCGTCAAAGGTGTCGGCAATGCCTATAATGCGGGCTTGCTGCGGAATCTGCTCGCCCTTAAGCCGGTCGGGGTAACCGCTGCCGTCCCACCATTCGTGATGCCAGCGCACCCCCGGAATGATGTAGTTCAGCATCCGGAGCGGCTCCAGGATTTCCACGCCGCGCAGTGTATGTGTGCGCATAATGGCCAATTCCTCATCGGTCAGCTTGCCGGGGAAGGTCAGGATTTTGTCGGTAATGCCGATTTTGCCGATGTCGTGCAACTCCGCCGATAGCATCAACGCAGCCAGGCTATCGTCATCCAGGCCAAGCTCCCGCCCAATGGCCGCCGAGTATGCCGTGACCCGTGTCGAATGGCCGTGCGTGTAAGGATCTTTGGCCTCAACCGCCCGCATAATAGATTTGACGGTGCTGGTCAGCAACTGTTCTATGTCCTGGGTCCGTTCCTGCACCCGGGCTTCCAGCTCCATATTCCACAATTCAATTTCGCTGTTTGCTTTGGCCAGATCCTGATTGACTTTGAGTAACTGCTCATTTTTAAGCTTGAGATCGCGCATCAACCGCTTATTCATCCGGACTAAGTTGCGGGTTGACAGCGCGTTATTGACCTTGTTCAGAATCTCGGCTGCGTCGCTGATTGGCTTCAGCATGTAGTCAAATGCGCCCAGCCGCAGCGTTTCCATCAAATCTTTCAGGCAGCTTTCGTCACCGACAATCAGCACCTGCGTATCCGGGTCAAAAGACTTGGCGGTTTGCAGCAACTCCAGCCCGCCAAAACCCGGCAGATTCATCTCAACAATGACTAAGGGATAGGCGGCGCGCATTTCCTGCATGGCCGTAAAAGGGCTGGAGGTCAAAAAAACGCTAAAGCCGCACTCCTGCAGCGTCCGCCCGACAAACTGGTATTGCTCCTGTTTATCAGGTGTTTCGTCACTCATGACTACCAGAATTTTTTTGACGCTTGGTGCGGATTTAGAAGTGGGAGTCGCGTTCATGGGTGCGTTAAGTGATAGATGAAAAATAAGTTAGGAATGCCGTTTGTAATTGCTCAAAAAGCGTGGGTAACCTTGCGAAGGCTTTACTGCAAAACTTGTGAAATCGTGCACTGAAGCCTTCGCAAGGTTAGGTTTACCACCACTTTTTGAGCAATTACTGCCGTTTCGAACGGGCGCAAAGTTTTCAGCGGCGAAATACGCCAATACGCCGCGTTCGATTGGAACGTTCATTCGTAAACAATGTGAGGCCGGCTGGATCCATGTTGTGCTTGAAGCCGCCGGCACGTATCGTTTGCACATTTTTATAATACGGCATTTGAAGCAATTTTGCAAGCGGGAATGATACCTTCACTTTAAATCGAACTTTTTTTGCAGCTAAATGGTAAATGTCCTTGTCTTTTGCGGTGGAAAGACATTTCTTGATAAGCGTCACAGGGCCACTTTTTTTTACAGGTATCTTCCTTTAGATTGTCATTGCAAGGAGTTCGGATGAAGCGAATTGTTTACCAAACATTATGGATTTTTTTGTTTCTCAACCAGACAACAACATCCGGCTATGCCGCCGACTACAGTTTTAAACCGGATGAAATTATGCCGCTGAGCCAAATAAAACCAGGCATGAAGGGTTATGGCAAGACCGTTTTTCGCGGCACAACCATCGAAAAATTTGATGTGGAAGTTGTTGGTATCAGCAAAAACTTTTATCCGCAATGTGATGTTATCTTGATTCGACTGAATCACCCGATAACCGACGCCGCCAAAATCATTCACGGAATGAGCGGCAGCCCGATCTACATCAACGATAAAGTCATTGGCGCTTTAGCCTATGGCTTTAGTCCGTTTCCGGTCGATCCGATTGCAGGCGTAACCCCTATCGAATATATGCTGGGGATCGAAAATCGACATCAAAAGTCTGCCGCGGCACAGAAAACCGACAAAAGTGGCGCACCCCAAAAAATGAGCGTTTTTGACAATTTTTTTGAGCGGCTGTCCGAAGAATATGCCAAAGGCAATGTAGATGTTGACCTGAACGCAATGTTCCCGCCGAATGAACATGCCACACTAAGCCCGCTGCAAATGCCGCTAAGCTGGAGCGGTATCAACCCCACCTTTATTTCCCGCTATCAAAATATTTTCCAAAATCTTGGCTTTACCCCGGTGATGGGCGCGAGCGGCGGGGGTGACCTTTCACCCAAAAAAGATGAGCCGATTTTGTTAGAACCCGGCTCGGTGGTTGCCGGCACTCTTGTAGCCGGCGACTTTAATATGAGCGGCACAGGGACCGTTACCTATCGCAACGGCAATAAGATTGTTGGTTTTGGACATCCCTTTTTTGGGCGCGGCCTGAGCAAAGTGCCGATGAGTCAGGGCGAAATTTTGACCGTCATTGCCGATCAAACCTATTCTTTTAAAATGGATAATCTGAGCGCAATTATTGGCAGCATCACCCAGGACGACACCCATGGTATTTATGGTGAAATTGGCGAGATTGTGCCGATGATCAAAACGGCGGTAAACTTTAACGTCAACGGCAAGCCGGATCGCTCATTTCAGTACAAAGTCTTGCAAGACGATAATTTGACGCCATTTATGTTTTTTTGGACATTTCTTTATTCGTTTTTGACGCATGGCTCATTAGGCGGCGAGCGAACGCTGGATATTCAAGCAAAAATGCAGCTTAAAAACTACCCGCCTGTCGTTTTTGAAGATCGATTTTCCGGGCGCAGCACCGAGTTCTATTCTGCCTTTATGCTGGTGCAAGGTATGGGTTTGATCATGAAGAACCCTTTTATCGTGGCGGAATTAGACAGCGTCGAGATCAACATTAATGTTGTCGATAAAAATACCGCTGCGGAAATCACCCATATTTGGTATAGCCAGGATTCAGTTAATCCCGGGGATAAGCTGGATGTTACCCTTTTTATTAAACCGTACCGGGGCGAAACCTTTGTTAAAAAAGTGACCGTGCCTATTCCGGAGCACTTGGAAGACCAAAATGCTGTTCTGGTCCAAGTCGGCAGCGGTAATAATATCGAGATGTTTAACCGGGCAGTTTCGCCATCACGATTCTCGCCGGAAAACATGGAGCAACTTGTCGAGCAGATTAACAAGCGCCGCAACAATAAAAACCTTTACGTCCGCCTGCTTTGGCAGGATGAAGGCGCGATGGTCGAAGGTGAGGAACTGCCGGCGCTGCCGCCTTCAATGCGGCGAGTGCTGCGTTCCTGGCAAGTACAGGGCTCCTATCGCGGCGTGTACGATCAGGAGTTGTCGGAAATTAAAATTCCGGTGGATTACATAATCTCCGGTAGCCAGAACATTCCGTTTAGAATCACCAAGAATAATACATTACAATAGCGACCCCGTTAAAAAGGAGTTTTTATGCGCCAAACAATCTGGTGCGGAATCTTTGTCTTCCTGACTTTAGCCCGCGCCGTTGGGGCGGTTTCCGAGTGGGAGCAAAAGAGTTATAATGAGTTCATTAAAGGCGAAGTCGAGAAAATTTCGATTACAAATCGGGGTGAGCTTCGTCTTGCGCCACAGATCAGCGAAGTTTATGATACAACAGAGCCTTACATTTGGTGTGCGGTTGCCGACTTGCAAAACAATATTTTTTTGGGCACGGGCAACAATGGTAAGGTTTTTAAAGTAACGCCGGCGGGAAAGGGCGCTGTTTTTTTTGATACGGAAGAATTGGAAGTGACTGCGCTGGCCGTGGATAAAGACGGTAGCTTGTTTGTCGGCACCTCGCCGGCAGGCAAAATCTACCGGGTCACTCCCGACGGCAAATCCACTGTTTATTTTGACCCGTCCGACACCTACATCTGGGTGTTATTGACTGACGAAAAAGGGATGCTGTACGCCGCGACCGGCGACTCCGGCAAAATCTATAAAATCAGTGCAAAAGATAAGGGTGAAATTCTTTACAGCAGCAAAGAGCTTAATATTTCCGCTATGATCTTTGACCTGAAGGGCAACCTGATTATCGGTACGGATGGAAAAGGCTATATCGCCCGGCTATCCCCATCCGGCGAAATTTTTATTCTGCATGATACCACATTGCGCCAGGTTCATGCGCTGGCTGTCGCTAAAGATGGCGTTATTTATGCCGCGGCAATTGATGACCGGCAGCAGTATTTTGGCGGCGCTACCCCGCCGAAAGATAAACCGGGTACCGATCCAAAAAATAAAACGGTTGATAACGCGCCGGATGACGATCCTGCCTGGCGTGACGGCGCCGCCGGTGGCGCAATCGTAATGCCGCCCGCCGAAGTCTACGGCGGCCAAAGTAGTGACCACGCCTTGTTCAGGATTGACCCGGACGGCATGGTTCGACAAATTCAAACCTCGAAAAAGCATGCGACACTGGCAATAGCGATAGACTCGAACGGGCAGCTTATTTTGGGCACTGGCGATGACGGTAAATTTTATACCGTCGATGAGCGGGGCAAAATTACATTGCTGGTTAAGATTAAAGAAGCGCAGGTAACGGCTTTTGCCAAAACCAGAGATGGTAAATTTTTTGCGGCCTCCAGTAATTTAGGCAAACTATTCAAGTTTGACCCCGCCCTTTCCACTAAAGGCACTTTTACTTCCGAGCCATTAGATGCCGGCATGTTCGCTCGTTGGGGAAGAATTGCCTGGGACGGCGATTTGCAAAGCGGCGCCGTAAAAGTTTTTACCCGTAGCGGCAACACCGAAAAGCCGGATGCAACCTGGAGCGATTGGTCGGCGGCCTATTCGCAGGCAGCGGGGCAGAATATTACCAGCCCGATGGCGCGCATGATCCAATACAAACTGGAGCTGGCGGCCGGTGACAAGGGGCAAACACCTTTTGTCAACATGATTTCGATTGTTTACAAGCAGCGAAATGTTGCGCCGGTCCTAAAAACAATTACGCTGGATGAGCCGGGTCAAGGTCCGGGTTATGGCAATGCGCCGTCATTTGATGATGATGATACTGAAGGTGGTGACCGCCCTGCAGTCAGCGAGGGCAACCCGTTTGATCAGGGTGATTCCTTTGCCGCCAGTAAAAAGTCCAAGAATACTACCCAACCCAAAAAACGCGGCCTCCAATCGGTGCGTTGGGTAGCTCAGGACGATAACGGCGATAAATTGCTCTACGATGCTTTTTTTAAGGGCGTAGAAGAGAAAAGTTGGAAAGAACTGGTCAAGAATCTGCCGAAGACCAATTTTTCTTGGATTACAGAGCAAATGCCGGATGGTGCGTATATGCTGAAAATTGTAGCGAACGACGAGACGGATAATCCATTGTCTGAGGTTATGAAAGATTCTTTGGAAAGCGCCTCTTTTATTATTGACAATACGCCGCCAAATCTAAAAAATCTGACTGCCAACGTGACCGGCAAAAAAGCGCGGCTAACTTTTAGCGCTACTGACGATCTGAGCTCGCTGGATCGGGTTGAGTATGCTGTCAATCTGGGTAAGTGGCGGACAATCTCACCTACTGATTTTATCTGCGATACCGGTTCGGAAGACTTTAACTTTGAAACTGAAGAGCTCAGCTCGGGAGAGCAATATATTGTTATTCGGGCAACTGACAGTTTAGAAAACCAACGTATAGTCAAAAAGATTGTCGTAGTACCGTAATTACAAAAAGTAATTGCTCAAAAAGTGTTGGCAAAACCAAACCTTGCGAAGGTTAAACTTGCGGCGGATGCTAATATTTTCAGGGCTTTCACAAACTTACAGGCGGGAACCTTCGCAAGGTTAACCAACGGTTATTGAGAAGCTACAAAAAGTGTTGAGAATCCTTGCAAAGGTTACACTTCAGGATTGCAAAAATCTTGAATATGTTGGTTTCAAATCGATTTAACCTTTGCAAGGATTACAGAAAAAATACTTTATAGCTTAGAAAAAGGCTTGGTGATTTTATGACTCTAAAGTGCAAATTTTTTTTGCTCGTGGGGCTAATGGCGGCGCTAATTGTAGCCGGCTGTGGCGATGATGACGATGAGGGTGGCAGCGCACCCAAATTGAATAGCAACCATCCCGGCTGGGGCAACAATGCCTGCTTTACGGTTGGCTGCCATGCCAACGGCGGCCATGAATATCCTCATGGTGATAAGTATGACGAGAGTGACTGCCAAAGCTGTCATGGCAAAAACGAGGCCAGATTGTCCGGCCTGACTCAGCAATAATTGACGCTATACTGCTACTTTTCCCCACCAAATGACTCCGACCAAACCCACGCCAAAAGCTCAAAAACAACTGGGCGTTCAGCTTGAAAAAAGAGAAGTTCAGACCCCTGATCCGCGTGAATTATGTTCCATCTGTTTGCACCTCCACAAAAAAATTAAACCTTGCAAACATTTCGTTCACAAAGTCTAATTTCACCATTATGATTGGGCAAAGTCAAAATTTTGTGACGCCAATGCCTGGCCAATGCGGCGCGGGGGAATGAACCTAAAATCGTCTACCCAACTCGGCGCGGAGAAACCGCGCCGGTTGCCTGCAAGTATCGTTAGCGCGTTCATACAAGTAGTTTCGTTATTTGCTCGACAGTTAAAGCTGTAAATTTTGCAATTTGTTCAATCGTTAAACCAGTCTTCGTCATGTTTTGAACAATTTCTTTTTGCCCTTCTTCCTTGCTTTTGCTAATTTGATCTTCCAAATCTTTGACCTTTTGGCTTTGCCCTTCCTGCTCTTTCATCCGTGCATTTTCTTCCGGCGTCACGTGGCTTGTTTCAATTAAATCAAAAACATGCCGAATCTCCGGGCGATACTTCGTTTCGTCAACTTCTTCGTCGAAGGTATCCACAATCGCTTCCATCCATTCCCGCAACGCAGGCGGGGTCTCCTCATTTGCATAGCGCGGGCAGATGTAGATGACTTTGTGGAAAATTTCACCCAACGGCGTGCCTTTGCGATTCTTCGGGTCAAAATCAATAAACGCCATATCCGTTTTATGCCAATCGCCGGATGTTAAAACCACCAACGTATAGACCGTGAGATCAGGACGATAAGTTTTGGAACGCGCTGCTTGCTCGAGCAAGGCTATGCAGTGATAATACAGAAATCGGTCATAATGATCGGGATACTGCTGCTGAATATCCACAATTACCCGATTCTTGAGGTCTTCGGCATACAAATCAAAGCGCGGCTTGACCGGGCCGATGGGAATATCAAACGCCTTTTCCTGAGTGACCTTATCAATTTCAAGGCGAATACCCAAAAAGTCATTGGCAAAGGCGGTAAAGACCTCCGGCCGGCCAAATGCCTTTTTGAAAATAACATCATATCGTAATGGGGCTACATGTTTCATTGTCCATACCTCCACAAAAGAGTTAGACCTTGCAACTGCATGAGTTACAAGGCCTGCTCTGAGCTTGTCGAATGAGTCTAATTTCGGCTTTTGGCCGGGCAAAGTCAAGGGTTTTGTCACCGCCTGCACTGCTCGTTAGCGCGTTATTTCAGCGGACAGTTCGTTAATTTGGTCAATCGTCAGACCTGTAAATTTTGCGATTTTGGCTTTGTCCTCCCTGTCATTCAGCATATTGCGGGCAATTTCTATATCACGCTCTTTCCGGATTTCTTCAGATGTTTCCTTCCGAGCGGATTCATCTTTCATTTTTGCCCGATCTTCCGGCGTCACTTGGCTTTCTTCGATGCAATCAAAAACCTTCCTAATCGCCGGATTTTTGTATTTTGTTTCATCAACCGTTTCATCCAGCGTGTCATCAATGGCCTGCAGCCATTCTCGATAAGCAGTTGGTGTGTCCTTGTTGACGTATTTCGGGCAAATATAGATAATCTTGTGAAAAATTTCCTTGAGTGGATTGCCTTTCAAGTCTTTTGGATCAAAATCAATCGTGGCAATATCAACTTGATGCTTATCGCCGGAAGTCAATACGA
>CAYOLL010000205.1:0-10029 GCA_964404765.1 uncultured Gemmatimonadota bacterium
CAAGTTTTGCAGTAAAGCCTTCGCAAGGTTACCCACGCTTTTTGAGCAATTACTTGCCCTGACTTGCCCTGTGCTTAACTTAATGACATTGCTGGTATAATTACTTGCAAACTGAAGTTCGCTACTCCAAAAGCATGACCTTAAGCTGGTTCCAAAAATGAATATTTACCGTCAAAAACTACTGAACGCCGTGATTTTTTTTGCCGATAAAACAACCCGGTTGAATCTGACCAAGTTGTCCAGGCTTCTTTATTTTTTGGATTTTATGCACTTTAAACAGACTGGTTATCCGTCAATCGGTTTAAAGTACTATGCATTTGAGTGCGGGCCTGTCCCGAAAGATTTTTGGCTTGAACTAAAGGACGGCCAAATACCGGATGACTTTAAATGCAAAATTTCGCTGTTGAATAGGGCTGATGAAGATAACCCGGCTTTTAACGAAATCGAAGTTGCGTCGAAAATCCGCCCGGATTTAACTGTTTTTACGCCTCGCGAAATTAAAATTATTGAGAATTTGGCTTTTATTTTTAAAAATGCCAAAGCCTGTGAGATGTCGGAAGTTTCCCACTTGCCCAATCAACCCTGGGATCAAACCCGCCGGCGTCTGGGCCTGAATGCTTATGTCGATTATTTGTTGGCGCTGGATAACGAGGCCGTAGTCGACCGGGAAGCCGCTCAGGAAAGCTTAGGCGATCACTTTGCGATTCTCAACAACTTTAACTTGCAACCGGCGCACTCTTGATTTATGCCAAAAGCGGGCGATATTCTTTTATACAAAGACTTCAAGTTTGAAGACGGCACGTCTAAAGACAAATTGTTTGTGGTGTTGAGCGATATCCAAAATGTTACGGTATGTCTGATGCTGAAAACTACGTCTCAGACAAAGCGATATGCCAACGCTAAAGAAGGCTGTAATCCGATCTTGAAAGTCTTTTTTATCCCACTGGATTGGAAGATCGGATTCCCAAAAGATACCTACGTCCAACTGCCGCAAATTATACAACTCAATTGTCTGAAGCAGTTTAAAGATGACATTGCAGAAGTTCATTGGAAAATGATATTCGGCTCTACTTCTTAGGTGATATTAAAGAAAAAGGTACACAATGCCGCAGCGCTCCCAACGAAATCTACAAGTCGCCGTTTTTTCCTCATTTGCGGCGGAAAACAGGGCGGAACACCGTCGTCTGGCCGGAATGAAGCCGGCGCAGCGTTGGGCGGAGTTTGCCGTCTTGCAGCAGCGGGTTTTGGGTACGCAATGGACAGGCGCCTCAAGGCATTCGGAAAATGCAAAGCCAGCAAGCGAAGAGGCGCACATGATTTTTACGCCGGATATGAAAGATTTGCTTGGCTTGTTCGAGCGGCATCAGGTGCAATATGCGCTGGTGGGTGGATTTGCGGTCAACTACTACGGTTATGTGCGGACGACACATGATATTGACATTTTGATCTTTCCATCGGCGGAAAATGCGCGACGAACGATGCAGGCTTTGGCGGATTTTGGCTTCGGCAAAACCGGTTTGACTGCGCAGCTTTTTGAAACCGAGGGCTCGGCGATTCATTTGGGCGTCGAACCCAACCGAATTAATTTGCTGACCCATTTAATCGGCGTGACGAATGATGCGATTTTTGCCAACATGAGCCGGATTCACTATCGCGATATCGCCTTGAACATCATTGCCTTGCCGGACTTGTTGCAAAGCAAAAAAGCCTCTACCCGACCCAAAGACCTGGCCGATGCGGATGAACTGGAAAAGATCAATCAAATTCTTTAACCAAAGGAAATTTTATGGTGACCGTAATCGAAACAGCAACGCAAAAAATACATGAAGTCGAGCCGCCAAAAATTCCGGACATTTTGATATACGAAATGGCGCACGGCCAGACCATTTACTATCGCGGCTATCAGGAATGTTTAAATGGCAGCAAACCACCGGAGGCAATTATGGGCAGCGGCTACCGTCAAGGCTTTCTTGTTGTCAAAATCATCACCTGTTTGGCTAAACAATTACCGGACGCATACCAGATGCTCACAAATGAGTTCGGCGTTTTTTATCAACAAGACGACTGGCGGTTGCTGGACATCTGCATTTATCATAAAGACGATCTGAAAGCCGTGCCGCTGGAAGACAAATATTTGCGTATCCCGCCCCGGGTGGTCATCGAAGTGGACACAAAAGCCGATTTTGGCGCGTACACCACGCCGATGGACTACATCTACGAAAAAACGGAAGATTTACTCAATTTTGGGGTAGAACGTGTGATTTGGACTTTTACCAAAACCCGCCGAACTATGGTCGCTGTACCCAATGAAAAATGGACGATTTCACCCTGGAAAGAACCGATCCCGATTATTGAAAATATTCAACTTGTTATGGAAGATTTGATGACCCTGTAAATGTAAAGCAAGGAGGTTTTACCATGTCAACAGCGACCCAAACCCAACCGCAAATCCAAATTACGGAAAAAGCGGCCAAACAAATCCGCCGGATTATGGATGACGACAGCATTCAGGAAACCGGTGGCCTGCGCGTCTCGGTCAAAGGCGGCGGCTGCTCCGGCCTGATGTATAATCTGACCTTTGAAAATGTCCCTAAACCGACCGACAAGATTTTTGAATCGCACAACATCAAACTGTTTGTCGATCTCAAAAGTTATCTGTACCTGGTCGGCACGGAGTTGGACTATTCCGGCGGGCTGAACGGCAAGGGCTTTGTCTTCAGCAATCCCAACGCGGCGCGTACCTGCGGCTGCGGCACGTCGTTTAGCGCGTGAGTTACCTTATGAGACCTAACAGGTTTTAAAAAACCTGTTAGGTCTGTGTGAGTAGGAGAATGCGCGATGGCGGATGTACTCATATCGGCACAGCCCGTGCCCGACCGTTTGCGGCCTTTGTTTTGGGATTGCCGGTTTACCGATCTGAATTGGCGCGAGCATACAGACTTTATTGTGCGGCGGGCGCTGAGTCTGGGCGATTGGGAAACCGTCCAATGGCTGCGTAAATTTTTAGGCGATGCCGCCATTCGCGCCTGGCTGATTGAGCAACGCGGTCGCGGGTTAACGCCACAGCAAATCCGCTATTGGGAGTTGATGTTGGACTTACCCGCGCCGGCTGTGGCGGAATGGTTGGCGGAAGCGCAAAACTCGCTTTGGCAACAGCGGACTTTCTCATGAACTTCAAATCCGAAATCCTGTCAACGACGCAGTGCGCGGTTTTAACGCAACTTGGCCCGGTCGCCGCCGAGTTAGGCTTTTACATGGCCGGCGGAACCGCTTTGGCGCTTTATTTTGGGCACCGCGAGTCGATTGACTTTGACTTTTTTTCTGCTGAGCCTATCGGTGACCCGTTGCTGTTAGCCGAACGCTTACGCGAAAGGCAAATTGCTTTTCAAACAGAGCAAGCGACCAAAGGCACACTCCACGGTCAAATCCGCCAAATTCGCGTCACATTTTTGGAATATTGCTATCCGCTGTTGCAACCGGTCGTCAATTGGCCGGAATACGGTTGTAACATTGCCGCCTTAGACGACCTGGTCTGCATGAAGTTGTCGGCGGCAGCCCAACGCGGGGCACGGAAAGATTTTTTGGACATTTATACCCTTGGCCTGCGTCACCGCCCCTTAGCCGAAATGCTGGCCTTGTACCGCAAAAAATATAGCGTGACCGACATCGCTCACGTGGTTTATAGCCTGTCCTATTTTGAAGACGCCGAAAAAGAACCCGTGCCGGCGCTTTATCACGGTCAAACCTGGCCGGATGTGAAGCTAACGCTGCAAAGCTGGGTCAAAACACTCCCTGTAACTTTTTAATCCATGTTCAGGTATTTTCGACATGGATAAACAGGATGGGAGGATAAAATGCTTTTGTATTTGCCTTTCCATCCTGTTTATCCTGTCTATCCATGTTCATATCCAACGGAAACCGCTTGTCCGCCACTATCCGCCTGAAACCGGGCAAAGACAAACTGCCGCGCCATCGGCATCCCTGGATATTTTCCGGGGCGATTCAAAGCATCAAAGGCAATCCTGTAGCTGGCGATTTAGTCGCGGTGACGGATAGCGCCGGCGGCTTTATTGCCTACGGTCACTACAGCCCGCATTCGCAGATTCGGGCGCGTTTGCTGGATTGGGACGCGGCGGCAGTGATCAACGTGGATTGGTGGGCGCGGATGCTGGCCACGGCAGTCATGCGGCGCGATATGCTGGCGCAGGCGGATGATACAACTGCCTATCGGTTGATTTACGGCGAGGCCGATTTTTTGCCCGGCTTGATTGTGGATCGTTTGGGCGACTTTTTAGTTCTGCAAGCCTTAACGGTCGGTGTGGATCAGCTTAAATTTCAGATTGCCGAGCAATTGCAAACCTTGCTCAAACCGGCGGGCATCTACGAACGCAGCGATGCCGACAGCCGCCAACTGGAAGGTCTGCCGATTTCCTGCCAAATCCTGACCGGCCAAAATCCGCCTGACGAACATATCATCACCGAAAACGGCCTTGATTTTGCAATCAATATCAAGGAAGGCCACAAGACCGGCTATTATCTGGATCAGCGCGACAATCGCCGCCGGATTGCGGCTTATGTTAAAGGTAAGACGGTTTTGGATTGCTTTTGCTACACCGGCAGTTTTTCCGCTAACTGCTTGCGGGCCGGGGCGGCGGCAACGACATTGGTGGATTCTTCGGCTGCGGTTTTGACGCTGGCGCGGCAAAACTTGCAGCGCAACGGCTTTACCTTGTCTGACGATGCGTTTATCCAGGCCAATGTTTTTACGGCCTTGCGGGATTTTCAGGCGGCTGGTAACTCATGGGATGTGGTGATTCTCGATCCGCCTAAACTGGCGCCGCGACGGGCCAATCTGACGCAGGCTGAACGAGCGTACAAGGATTTGAATCTATCGGCCCTGCGCCTGCTCAAAACAAACGGCATTTTGGCCACATTTTCCTGCTCCGGCAATATGAGCGCCGAAAATTTCCAGCGCGTAGTAGCCTGGGCGGCAGCCGACGCCGGCCGGGAAGTCCAAATTATTGCGCATTTGAGCCAAGGCAGCGATCACCCAATCCGCCTGTCGTTTCCGGAATCTGAATATCTGACCGGCTTGATTTGCCGGGTTGTGTAGTCGCAGGATTTGCCCAAATCCTTCTCGCGAATAAGGCAATTCGCGCTACGACAAGCTAATTGAGAAATACCAGTTTTATTCTTACCTCACTCGCATATCTTGCTAATTTCCTGACAAAACTTTCAAAATCCGCTCGGCGTCAGTTTTTTCCATGACGGCGGTGATGCTTGCGCCGTCTTCTTCATACTCGGTTTTGATGACGTTGCCACGGCTGTGAATCTGTTCGATTAAATTGCCCAGGCGATGCGGAATTTTAAATGTTTTTTCGACCAGCCTGTTTTGCACCAACGCCTGAATCGCCTGGCGTAACGCCGCCAGTCCCAGGCCGGTTTTGGCCGAAATTGCCACGCTGCCGGGGAATTCATGTGAGAATACTGCGATTCGGTCGGCATCGGTTGCATCCGCTTTGTTAAAGACCATCAGAATCGGTTTGTCAGTCAACCCGAGGTCCCCTTCCAAAACGGCGTTAACTGCGCCAATCTGCTCTTGATAATTAATGCTGCCGCCATCCACAACGTGCAACAATAAATCAGCCAAACGCACCTCGTCCAGCGTGGCGCGAAAGGAAGCGACCAATTTGTGCGGCAAGTGGCGGATAAAACCAACGGTGTCGGACAATAGAATTTTTTGATTTTCGTCCAGCACAACCTGGCGCGTGGTGGTATCCAGCGTGGCAAAAAGCTTGTCTTCCACGTAGACATTCGCGTCAGATAACGCATTGAGCAGGGTTGACTTACCGGCGTTGGTATAGCCGACCAGGCTGACCCGAAACATCTCCCCGCGTGTTTTGCGCTGAATATCGCGTTGCTGCTCGATCTTCAACAGCTTTTCTTTAATCTCGCTGATTTTCTTACCGATAACCCGCCGATCAACTTCCAACTGCGTTTCGCCCGGGCCGCGAAAGCCGATGCCGCCCTGACTACCGGTTAAGTGTGTCCACATGCGAGTCAAGCGCGGCAGCATATATTGCAGTTGGGCCAGTTCAACCTGTAAATGGGCTTCTTTGCTGCGGGCATGCAGCGCAAAAATGTCCAGAATCAACGCCGTGCGATCAAGCACTTTGCAGTTAAACGCTTTTTCCAGATTGCGGTTTTGCGCCGGCGAAAGTTCATTGTCAAAGATAACGGCATTGGCTCGAAGTTCTTCAACCAGCTTGGTGATAAAATCCGTTTTGCCTTTGCCGATATAGGTTTGGGAATCAACATTATCGCGGGCTTGAATAATTTTGGAGACAACGATGGCCCCGGCTGTATCGGCCAAACGGGCCAGTTCTTCGATAGAGTCGTCGGCGTGAACCGCGCCACGTCGCTTAATGTTGACGCCGACGAGAATGACGCGCTCGGCTTCCTGTTGGGTAGGTTGCAGTTGTGACAGGGGATTTTCCTTTGTTATGAAGTTTGTTGGAAGGTGGTGAAGGATTCAAGAATTTTGTCAAGGCTTTTGACGTGTCCGAAATCCTTTTCGGTCCAGCACGATCAATTTGCCTTCAAAAGTGCCAACATCGCGATGATTAAATAAAAGATCAAGCGCGGTCAGAATGTGCGCTAACATTGGCGGCTCAATCCGAATTCGAATAATTCCACAATGACTGGAGGGCGGGTAGCGAAGCACATCGGCAAAGTGTTTGTCGAATGTGACGATAACTCTCTTTTCTTGCTGCGCGTAGGCAAAAATGGCATTGTCATCACAGCCTTGCAGGTTTGCGTTGAAAACATTTTCAGCATCAAAACCTTTACGCCGCAAAAATTGGGCAACAGCCGGAAACATGTTCTCGTCGATCAGAAAACGACTCCTAAATTCGCAACTGCCTCCATTTCGAATGGCACATATTCCGCTTCACGAATCATATTAGCGGAATAATGCAAGCAGGCGCGGATGTCAAGTTCTGAAAGCTGAGGATAGTAATCTCTTAGAACTTCCGCCGGTGTGATTCCGGCTTCCAGCAATTCCAAAATCAAGTAAATCATGATTCGCGTGCCTTTAATACAGGGCTGCCCGTGACAAATTTGGGGATCGGTGGCAATGCGATCGAGCAGGTTTTCTTTCATGCAAGTTCTCCTATCCGTTCTAAGGTATTCCAAGCCTTTTCAGATCAATTTGTTGACGTTTGACCGGTTTCGGATTTGGCTTTGTCGTGCCAGGCGTTCAAATCCGGCAACAGGGTCTGCTAATGCTAACTTGCACCCAAACGAGTGGTGTCATCTTGAGCGGAGCCGAAAGATGCCTCGACTTCGCTCAGCATGACCTTCTTTTCGATTGCAAAATAGTATGAACACACATTTGGGTTAAACAAGTTACCGTTTTGGCGCAGACCTGTCAACGCCTGTTTTTAGTTCAAGGAGAGACGCGAGCCGAATCCGGGCGGCTGACATCCTGATCAATCCAGCCGATTTTGGCTTGAATTGACGAATCCGCCGCGGCGTAAGGTCGCAGGTTTTGTAAGGCGCGTTGGATTTTGTGGTTGTCGTTTTTGGCGCGGGCCCAGGCCAATTCCAACAGGTAGACGTTGATCGTTTGCAGTGAATCTTTTTGGGTCAGGGCTTGCCGCCGGAAGGCCTCCAGATGCTTTTCGGCGCTATTCAAATCACCCAGTAAAATATAGGCGCTGATCAAATCCGGTCGGATTGCCTGGCTGACATCCGGTTGCAATTCAGCCGCGCGAAGCAGGTAGCCCACAGCATTGGCCGGGGTTTGTTTTGCCAGCGTGTAGAGCCGGCCCAGGGCCAGTAAAACCTTTGTATCATTGGGTTGGAGGCGGTTGGCGATCTCCAATTCGGCAATGGCCTCGCTGTAGCGCTGCTGCGCCATGTAAGCCCGACCCAAATTACCGTGCGGGGCGGCGATGCGCTCTCCGGCCAGTTGGGCCATTTCGGTCAGAAACATCAGCAGGGACTCATCTAATGGTGAATATTGCCAGATGAAGCTGTAAGCAGTTTGCACATCGGCAATGACTTGCTCGGGCGGCAATCCTTCCGTATGCCCCAGTTCGATTAAAAAGCATTTTATGGCGACTTTAAAAGCAGTTGTTCCGGCAGCGGTCTGCCCGCTGCCAATCAGCATATTGCCGTATTGAAAGCTGGTTTTGCCGTCATTGGCACGCTGTGTAGCCTGTTGATAGGTCGCCAGCGCTTTTGGCGCATCGCCGGCCAAACGATAGCATTCGCCGCAATAAAAATCGCTTTGGGCAAAGCCCGGTACCAGCGCATTCAAACGTTCGTAAGCGGCCAGCGCATTGGTGATATCAAATTGACGCAAGTAGGCAAAGCCCAGGTTATACAAGATTTCCGGCGCATTGGGTTCAAACTTAAGGGCATTTTCAAAATGAAAGGCCGCGGTTTTGGCTTCACCCTGCTTTTGTGCTATTATGCCCAAATGCCCGTCCAATTGCGCCCGATAGCTGCGTCCGTCCACCCATATCAGGCCAATCAAGCCGGCCAGGCCAATCGGCACAAAAATAAAGCGCAGGGGCGAAAGCCGCTGCAGCCAATCAAAAGATTGTGCTGCTACCGGAGTTTCCGGGACGGCGGCATCTTCCAGAGGTTGCGGTTCTAAACGCGCGGGGCGAGATACCGGCGGCGGCAAATGGCTGATTGCCAAACCCAGGCCGGCTAAGGCCCAAAATATGGCCGGTGTCGCCGCATCCCGAAAGTTGACGCTGACGCTGCTAATGATGAGAAAGCCCGCCAGTCCCAGGCCAATGGCGGCCAGGACTTCCTGTCGCTGCGCCGTTTTTTCAGGCCATTTATGCAACATTTGCCAGCCGACGACAACCAGCAGCGAGCCGAACAAGCTTAAGCCAATAATACCACCGTCAACCAACACTTCGAGGTATTCATTATGCGCGAAATAGATGATGTCGGCAATATGCTGCAAACGATAGTTTGGATCGCGAAACTGAGGGAATAATACCTGGAAAGCGCCAGGACCATGACCCATCAGCGGGCTGTGATTGATCATCTGCAATGCTGCCTGCCAGATATGCTGTCGTTCGCCGTAAGCCAGGCTGTCCAAATCAAACAGGAGCAAGAGCCGCTGCCGAAAATTGGCAAAGTAGAACAGAATACCGCCGATGGTGGCAATTAAACTGCTAAAAACAAGAGCTAACTTGCGTGGGGATTGGCGAAACAAAATGATCGCCAGCATTACGGCTTGCAGGATGAAGATGAGCCAGGCGGCCCGGGTCTGGCTTAGCGCCAGCGCTAAAATACAGTTTAAGGTGAATCCGGCGTAGAGCAGCTTGTTTGGCAGCGTTTTCCGGTTTGCGGTCTGGGCCATCATAAGCGGCAATAGCATGATTAAAAAGCCGGCAAATAAGACGGCATTTCCAAATGTAGCGCCGGGGCGCACGACCGGTATCCGTTGCCAGGGAAACGGACTTTTGCCGAAGGCCAGTAAAACGCTGTAAATCGCGCAGATGTTTAAAATCAACAAGAGCAGAAATAGCATCTGTCGGGCATGCTTTTCTTCACGAATCACATGGGCGATGACAAATGCCAGCAAACCGTAACTGAGTTGGTTTAGCAAGAAGGGCAGACCGGCCCAGTGGGCGGTGCCGGTTAAGTAACCAAAAAGCAGCCAGAACAGCCATAGCAGCCAAAATAGCCAAACCGGCCCGCCGACCGGTTTTGGCCGGTTCTGATCCGGGCCAAGCGCCCGAAACGCCCAGACGCAGAAAAGCAGCCACGCGCCGCTATGCAGGATAAGCGGCTTGATGGCGGTGAGTGTGAGCGCTCTAAAACTCATGCCGAAAGATACTGCGATCAGCAGCAGTCCAAACAAGAAACGTTCTAAAGTAAAAGGCATACTTCGATTATGACGGTTAAACGGAAGAGTCTGAAATAAATGAATAAGCAACTGGAATATCAATGTCATTAAGTTAAGGAAAGCCGACCCATGTAGTCATTCTGAAAGAATCC
>CAYOLL010000206.1:0-10023 GCA_964404765.1 uncultured Gemmatimonadota bacterium
TGCCGGAATGACACTTTGTACAATTGCAACTTCTAACCCTTAACGAGAATAACTCTATTTTTCAAAAAACTTTGCAATGGCCGGTTACCAACCGGTTGATAGGCCATCCATATTAGCCAAACCCAGACTAAATGCCAAAAAGAAAATAAACGCGCAGCAGCAGCCGCAAATAAGCAGCAACGGTAAGGCAATGGCAAAGAAAGCTTTCCAACCGCCAATTTCATGCGCTTCCCGCAGGCCGATAATATCCAAAGTCAGGACATACAGCACGCCCAGAAATGGGCCGAGCACTGGCAGAATGTTAAAAACAGCCGCTGCGCCGGAGTAGCACATAACCCGAAAAGTAGCTTCAAAACCTTTTTTAGCGCCCCCCAGCATTAATAAGCTTAGATGAAAAATAGCCGTGTTCAGAAAAATGCTGATGATCGTAATAATCGGCGATACAATAAACATCACAATGTTGATGTAGGACTGCGGTAGCTGCGGGATGTCCGACCGACTTTGCTGCAGAGATTGTAGCCAATCCTGCGGAAAAACAAAACTCCAGATGAGATTAAATAGCGCGGCAATCCACAGAACCAGAATAGCAAAAAGCATCGGCTCGAATAAACCGCCCTTAACCCGCATCGCCTGAAAAAAGTTGACGGGTGAGATAATGACATCGCGGATGGTCAGGCCAAAAGCCACCAAACGACCGATTTGGCGCGCATTTTCCCACATTGGCCCTTGACGAGGGTCAAATTTTTCATTATCTGATGGCATTGGCGGCACCTTGGATAGATCAATGCCACGGCTATCACCCCAGGCTTCAACGGCTTCTGCGCCTGTTTGTGGATTTTTGGGAACTGAATCTACGGTAGAGACGGCATCAACATTTGCCGGCTTTTCCCCAGCGTTCGATATGTCAGAGCCGACAAGATGATGTCCACACGCTGGACAGAATTTGATGGCGTCTCCTTCAGGTAATTTGCCGCCGCAGCTTGGGCAGAAAGCCGGCATAGGAAGTCCTTTGTGGGTTTAAGGTTAGCGGCACAGACCTAATAGGTTTTGAAAACTTATTAGGTCTAATGTAGAATCGGAGCAAATTTAAAAATACGTCGCCAGGCCAAATTGGAAACCGGCGCTTTGAACGGTCGGGTTGCCCAGCACATCACGGATCCAGTGATGGCGGTAGTTGGCCCGCAGGGTTGTATTGGCTGACGGACGATAGGCCAGACTGATCGCAAGGGCGTTCACTTCGTCAAAAATATTCGCGCCGGTGGCGGCAAACTCGCCCGTATTGTAATCCACACGCTCCAAGCGCAGGCCGGCGTTGATCACGGCCCGTTCAAAGCCAAAGATTTTGCCGCGAATCAGCGGGTAAATCGCTTCAATATAACCGCCCCATTGCTTTTCGCCGTAGATTTCGATCAGATCAGCCGGCACGTCGATGGAATTAAAGGCGAGCTCGCCATGAATCGCCGCTCTGAGCAGTTCGGTGTTGAAATCCAGCGCCAAAATGCGCACCCGGCGCGACTCGTCTACTTTTTCACCTTCCACTTTGTAGCTGTTGTAAATGCCGCTGTAATAAGACATGCCAATCTCGCCAAAACGCCGGTGACGCGCGGCCGCCCGCCCGCAAAAGGCCGGCGAACCGTTATTGTCCTCCTCAAAAACCTCTTCGCTCTTGCCGCTTGCCAGAAAGGTGCGGCCTTCCTCGTTCAAAATGACGCCATCGCTGAGGCCGTTGACCAGATAGGCGTCGTAGGTAAACGTAAGGGCCTGACGAAAGATTTTACCATTCAGACCAAAACCCACATCCGACAGCGTGCTGGGAATAATCTGCGTGGCCACCAAAGGCCGTTCCACAAAATCCCATTTCGGGCTGTCATGGTTCTGATTGAATGCGCCAATCGGGACCAAAATCACCCCGGCCCGGAAAACCGCTATCGGGCTAAATTCCACATCCAATTGGGCCGTCTCCAGGGCGATTTCTTCCGTGCCATGCTCAAATTCCAGCTCGGCCAGGAATTTCACCCGCGGGATGATCGTAGAATACAAAAACAGGTTGAACCGCCGCATTTCCATGGAAAATCCCTCGGACACGCCGTCTTCGGCAAAATAATTGGTGTTGCCCTCGACATAGCCGCCGATGGCCGTGGCCGTCTGCCCGAGCGTGATAAACGGCCGGTCGTATGACGCGCCTTGCACCGGCGTCTGCGCTTGAGCAAGTCCGACAAAACTCAAAATCAATAACAGTAAGTTCAGGGGTATAAAAGCTCGCATGGTTTTCTCCAGGTTATAATTCAATATAGAGATTTTCCGCATCCGTCCGCACGGTAAAGCGATGGAGCGGCTTTTCCGCCGGGGGCTGCAAAACCTCGCCGGTGTGGGAAAATTCGCTGCCGTGACAGGGACAGGCCAGTCTGTCGCCGGCGGCGGACAATTCGCATTGTTTGTGGGTGCACTGCATTAAGACCGCCGAATAGTCATCGTCGCCGTGCCGGTAAAGATAAATCGGCGTGGGGAAGCTGCGGGTCTTGACCGCTGCGGACGGCTGCTCGAGGAAAGCGGTCTTTTTGACGACTACGACATTTCCGGCAATATCGAACGGCAGATAGCGGACGCTGCCGCCACAACCTGCCAGCAAGGTTAAACCACCGCAGGCCAGGCCGGCCGAGAGAGCGCCGCACGTTTTGAGAAATTCGCGTCGATTTGATTTCATAGTGACCTTAAAAATTGCAGAAGTTGTTGCTGTTCGGTCGGAGACAGGCGTTGAAACGCGCTGCGGCTGGCAGCCGCCTCGCCGTTGTGAAATTCGATGGCAGTTTCCAGGGTTCGGGCCCGGCCGTCATGCAAATAAAAAGGCGAACCGCCCTGCGAATCCTCGGCCAGACCCAGGCCCCACAACGGCGGCGTGCGCCACTCGGATGTGAGCGCCGTGCCCTCGGTATAACCGTCGTCCAGGTCCGCGCCCATATCGTGCAACAGTAAATCGGTGTAAGGGTGAATCACGACCCGGCTGAGCGCCTGAATATCCGACGGTCCGGTGTACAGCGACGGGGCATGACATCCGGCGCAGCCGATAATGCCGAAAAGGCGTTCACCGGCTTGGACTTCCGGATCGTTGGCCTGGCGGCGCGGCGGCGCTTTTAACGTGCGGATGTAAAAAACCACCTGGTTGACAATCTCCGCCGAAACTTCCGGATCGGCCGCCACATCGCCGGTAAAATGACCGGCCTGCGGATTATAAATATCCCGCGGCTCGAAATCCGTCGTAATGCCCATATCCTGCAAATACGCCGTCACGGTTTGCTGCATCAAGTCGATGGCGCCGGCCTTTTTCCCGAAGCGGCCAATATAGCGGCCCTCGTTTGGAATATGCGAAGGCTGCGGCGTAAAATAATCGCGCGGCGGGACATAGTTGGGCACGCCGGAAATGCCGTCACCATTGGCGTCTGAAGGATCGGCCAATGCCAGAATCGCTTCATCGGGTACGGCTTCCAGATAGCCCAAACCGGTCACGGCCGGTGGCATCAAACGGGTCACGCCCGTGGCCGCTTCCGGAACGGTCTCCGGCGGATAGCCGCCGACGGCGCGATTCTGCAATTGTGGCCCGCCTTGCTCCGGCATGGCGTCCCAGACGCCGTCATTGTAGCGGCCAAAGCGGGTCAGCGTCGTCAGCGGATGGCCTTTGCCGTCGCCGATATGACAGCTTTGGCAGCCGTTGCTGACAAACACCGGGCCGAGACCGGCGCTCTCGCCAAAAATTCGACCAAACTCGCCATCGCCGCGCAAGTGCTCGCGCAACTGATCGGGCGTGAGTTCCGCCACCGGCTCAGCCAGCACATCTTCCGGCTCTGGCGCGGATGGCAGCATATCGGCGCAGTTGTTGAGCGCGAAAATCATCCCGCCCAACAAGACTGCGACCAGACCTAAATGAAAGGGTTTTCGGTTCATTTTTCCTCCGGATCGAGTATTAGACATAACAAAATTAATTTTTAGTCTAGTCTAAATTTAAGTTTCTGCACAAATTAGTCAAGAGAATTTTTACAATTCGCTTTATAAATAACTATATGCCACTGAACACAATTTTTGGCTGCAGCCAGGATCGCTTCTCATTTTGAAGGCACTCGGCGATGGCAACCACGGCGCCAGTTGGATTAAGCAAGCGGATTGGACTCGCTAATGCGTGGGAAATCTCAATACGATTACCATGCTCAATTCTTTTTAAATCAGCTTCCGAAAGCGTAAATTCCGGCCAGGCTGCGGTCATTTGGGCAAGGCTTAGCAGTGGGGGAGAGGCAAGCTGCGCCAGGTTTTCCAATGTGACGGCTTGCTCAATGCTATGGCCGCCGTTTTTTGTCCGGCGCAGTACGCTCAAATAAGCGCCACAGCCCAGTTGTCGCCCGATATCATAAGCCAGGGCGCGGATATAAGTTCCGCCGGAACACGTCACACAAATGGTCAGGCTGTCCGGTTGCCAGTCGATCAGGGCGATCGCTTTAATATGGACCAAGCGCGGCTTGCGGTCAATTGTAACGCCTTCGCGGGCCAACGCATACAACCGCTGACCGTCGACTTTAATCGCCGAGTACATGGGCGGAATTTGTTCGATTTGACCGGTAAAACTTCGCAAAACATCCTCGATCTTCTCCCGGCTTAAAGTAGGGATCGGGAATTCTGCGGTGACTTGACCGGTGAGGTCTTGGGTGTCGCGCTCCTGCCCTAATTGCAACGTCGCGACATATTCCTTAGCTCCTGCCTGCAAGTACGGTACCAGACGGGTCGCCTGACCAATGCAAACAATTAATAAGCCGGTGGCAAACGGATCGAGCGTCCCGGTATGCCCGGCTTTTTTGACTTTCAGCAACCGGCGAATGGCGTCCGTGGCGGCAAATGAGGTAATGCCCGCGGGTTTATCCAAAAGGATTAAGCCGTTCATGCTTCAATGCCGGGCATCGGCGCGGCAGCCGGCTGTTCGCTATTGATTTCATTCAATAATTGATGAATGCGCACGGCGTGGTCAGCGCTCTCATCCAGCACAAAATGAAGCTCCGGCGTCAAGCGAATTCTGAGTAGCTGGCCGAGTCGCCGCCGCATGAATCCCGCGCTGCTGTTAAGTCCGGCCAGACCATCCTGTCGTTCTTTCGCGCTGCCCATAATGCTGGCAAAGATTGTGGCGTGCGATAAATCCTCGGAAATTTTAACCCGGGTCAGTGTCACAAAACCAATCCGTGGATCTTTGATCTCGCGCTGCAGCAGCAGGCTGATCTCTTCTTTAAATTGATGGTTTAAGCGATCTGTGCGTTTAAAACGTTCCATAAATGAAACCTGCTTTCGACTTGTGACCCGAAAATTTGATGATGCGTTACAGCATTCGACTTTGGGATTTAAGCGGTTACTTCAATCCAAAGGAATTGACAATCTTCTCAAATTTCCGTCAAATGAAATTATCATCCACATTTTTTGCATACAGCTTGTGCAAATACACATTTTGCTTGAAAGCAAAATAATAAGCGGCCCGAAATCCACCGTTTTTACCGGTTTGCATATCCCGACTTTTCAGGCGAATTTTAAATAAGTGCTTGCCTAGCGGAATTCCGGCAGTCGGCTGAATTTCCAGCAGCTTTTCCAGATCATCACTTTGTCTCTAAAATATCGCCGGTATCGACTTGTCCGCGGCTAACTTTTACCATCTTTTCACCCAATACGCGGCTGAAGTCATAAAAATACGACGGCAGACCTTCGGCTTTTGTGTCAATGCCGGTGCGCAATTCATAGTGCAGATGCGGAATATTGGCGCTGCCCGATGCGCCGACCTGTCCGATCATCTGGCCGGACTTAACGACCTCGCCAACTTTGACGCGAATACTGCCCTGCTTGACATGGGCGTAAAGGCTGTACTCGCCGTTTTGATGATCAATGACGATGTAGTTTCCAAAAATGACCATGGGCCGCTGCGGAATTTCCGCCTCGTTGAAGCGGCGACTGTCCGGCATGGTGTCGATGACCGCGGCAATCGTCCCGGCGGCGGCGGCTCGGATCGGCAAGCCAAACCCGTACCAGTTCTCATTCACGGCTTCACTGTCCTTAGACATATCGCCTTGTTCATTGACAGCGCAAAAGTCGTATGAATAACGCATAAAATTCGAGTTAAAGCCGAATTGCTGCAGAAAGGGATTTAAAAAATCAAACCGCCGATGATGGGCATAAAAATCATGCCCGTCGTAGATGATCGATCGACCCTGGATGGGCAAGATCAGCTTTGTTTTGGTCTGATAAACCGTCGGCGTGACCGTGATTTCAGCCCGATATTCTTTCTCAGCCGACGTTGCGGATCCGAATAAGAATTCATACTTCAACCGGCTCAGTTCCATGTCCGGGGCAAACGTATAAAACGGGTTGAAAATCAGTAGGGCGCTTTGCGCAGTCAGTACACGGTTAGGAATCGTCAAAATATTGGGTCGGGTGCCGTTTCCATCCAGAAACTTTCGGGCAACCAAATGACCCGTATGATCAAATGCAGACAGCTTAATTTCCGCAAGCTCCAGCGTATCACTGGTCAAGTTCTCTACGGCAAAGTCAAAGTTGAGCAGTTGCGCGGATGCGCTTTGCTCGATATAGGCCGGCTGTGGTCGGACGCTAATGCGAACATCTTCCGCTGCGGCTGATGCAAACGGTAAAAATACCCCCATCAGCCACATGAGGTAATTAACGTGTTTGTAGAGAATTCGCGCTTTTTGTTGCAGGGTGTTTTGAAAACACATGTGCATACTTCCTTGGTTTGATGCAAGATGTTACTTTTTCCCGAACGTGAATGATGATTTGTTATCGTGCAATAAAATGATTACCTCCTTTTACGACTGCTTCGCAAAAACACACCGCCGGCATTTTATTAAACAATCCGCACTCCGGTCTGTAAAATCTCGCGCACAAACAAATTGTCCGGCGTAAAATCCTCCGGGCGGTAAGGCAGCGGGGAAAGACGGTCATCAATGTCCAGCGTCAGCCGACCAATGCGGGTTTTATCCGAAAATCGAACGCCTTCAAAAGCGTCCGATACCAGGGCTACGTCAATGTCGCTCCATTCGTTTGCGGTTCCTTTGGCGTAAGACCCATACAAAACAGCCGTGCGAATGGGAAAACCGTTTTCTTGCAGATAATCCACATATCGACGCACAATCCCGGTGATTAAATCTGAGATTTGAGCCATACGTACATCTCCTTGATTTGGCGCAGGTTTTCTGTGGCGAAATCTTTGGTGCACAGCTTGTAAAACGCCAATTTTTCATCCGGGTATCGCGCTTCCATGTTGAAACCGTTGGCTTGAAACAAAAACAATTCCTGATCTTTGGACAGACTTAATGAACACGCTTTGGCCAGACGCAATAAATCGTGAATCCGCGGCGGGATTGCTTGCAATTTTTGAACGTACAAAGCTTTGAGCGCCTTTTCCAGTATCAAATGCCCGATGAACAAACACCAATCATAGTTGCCTTTGTCAAACAGGTTTTCAGCGGCAATCAGATCATGTTCCGCGCTGTCCAACCAATATTTTATTTGCTCTTGAATGGTCATTTTAAGTCCTGCTACAAAGTATTTATCGGGATAGACTTTCTTCAATTTCGCGGGCGCGTTCAGCCGATATGTTCAATTTGGCGCGACGTTTTTCCAACATACGGCGCTCATCTGTCGAAATCTGACCATCATTTTCCATGGCGTCCTTCAAATCTTCCAGATATTCCAATTCTTCCGGCGTAAATTTGCTTTTATTGAGTACCGTTTGCTCCAACTCCACAGCGCGTTCTTTGGATATACCCATCTTTTCCCGTCGCTTTTCCAACATGCGCTTTTCATCAGCCGAAATTTGCCCGTCATCTTCCAACGCATCCTGAATCATTTCGATGTAGTCTTGTTCGTTATCGGAAAGAGTTGATGGTGAAGTTGTAGCAAGCTGTTGAGCGGATTGAGGTAACGACGTTGAATCGTCGATTAATTGTTCCAACGGGGCAAATTCGACCCGAATCTTCCAATCTGTTCTCTCACCTTTTTGTAACGCCCGTTCAATATCTGTAATGCTATCGGTATGACCTTGACTGCTTCCCTGAACATTTGCCCGAAGCAAAAGATAACGATACGCTACTTTCACCATGTTTTCGTAATCGGCCTTGAGTTGACGCTTTTCATTTTCTTTCAGTTGCTCCACATTTTGGGTTGATATGACCATCTCGCAATTCAACAACCCGCCTTGAAGCCTTTGTTTGACTAGTCGCTGCCAGGTTTCACTATGCTGATACCACAGCAGATCATCAGGAATAAAAGCCTTACGCCGGGGAGCAAATGTTTGGCGAGTGGCCATCTGCTTGCCGGAATCCCGAGCGGTTTGCTTTAGGTTGCTCCTGTCCGAATATGCATGCCCTTTTGATTGAAATTCAGACCCCACGGTATTCAATCTCATATCACCATCCGCAGCTCCAGATCGCGATCTGCTACTATCATGAACATTACGGGCCTGAGTGGTTTCTTGCAATTGACTTCCTTTGATATGCGTGGTTTCAATGAGTGTGGCTCCCAAGCATTGCATCAAGTGATTAAATTCCATTACTTGCGCCTGAAACAATTCATTCTCGTAATCATCCACGGGGTAATACAGGTTTTCCTTAAAAGGATGACCCACATATAATTGACCTGCTACGGGATGCCCGGGCGGAAATTTCAAATCACCATAATTGTCCAACTTGAGCGGCAAAATAGTAGCGGGTCGAAAAGCAGGCAACTCTTGCGCAATAAAAATGACTTTTCGATCATTGTATTTCTGGGCAGGGATGCTTTTCACAAACTGTTCGTACACCGAGTCACGTTCCTCTTTCAACTGTAGCTTTACTTCTTTATCCGTGTTATTTGCATAAGCCTCACAATAGGCCCAAAGCGCTTCTGCCGTTTTTTGCTGTGCTTCGGCCATAAAAGCTTCATATTGTTTTAACAACGCAAAGGAATCTCGGGCGTCATCATTCCAGTCCTCTCTTTTTTCAAGACCGCCTACGGTGTCAAAAAACAATTCGTATGCTGTTTGAAGCGTCTTATGTGCTTGATCGTTTCTGTCTAAATGGTATAAAGCATATGCTTTTTCAGCATAATTATCGCTTGTTTTCTCAACAGAAAGAAGCTGATCATAAATTTCGAGCACCTTCTCCCAATCGCCTTTTTCCCTGTATTCACTTATCTCATCTTCATAGTTGACGCCCGCAGCTTTAAGCTTTTTGATTTCCTCTAAGATAATACATGTACTCATAGACTCATCTTTACCTAATGTAAGCACATGCACAACAGCTTCTCCTGCAACAACTAGTAAGTCATCGTTAGGTTCATCATCATCATCATCATCGTCGTCAAAGTCAGGGTGAAAATCAAATTTCGTAAGTTCATCAAAACTTATGAATCCGGGTGCCCCGTCCAAATTCCAATAAATACCGCTTGTGCAAAACGCAAGGCCCTCTTTCGCCGATCCCCAAACGGTTGTGTCAATCAAACCATATATTTCTTCGTTTTTAGGAATACGATACGTTTCTCGAGCGTTTTTTTGCTTATCTGCAGGTATGCTGTGATACACCAAAAAATCGTCGCCCTCTCCGTATTGAGCAATTAGTTCAGTCAACTTCTTTGTGAATTTTACGACGTTTGTAGATTCTGAATGCTGCTCTTGTTTCTTACGACGACTCATATTCCAATTCCTCCAGTAAGACGGTTAATCAAAGTTTATGATACACCTTCACCTTCACCGACATTTTTCCAAAATAACCCGGCTGCGACGCCGCTTTTAGCCCCATCGGGGCGGTCCGTTTGTAGAAAAGCGAACGCAATCGAACCCGGCGATAGCCCCATCGGGGCGACCCGTTTGACGGATCATGTTTACGGGTCGCCCCGATGGGGCTTATCACGGCTATGTTTTTGCGTATTTCTCTACAAACGGCTTGCCCCTTCCGGGCAAAAAACATAGATGAACTTGATCGACTTTCAAAATCTAATTGGAAAGATGTCTAA
>CAYOLL010000207.1:0-9957 GCA_964404765.1 uncultured Gemmatimonadota bacterium
TCGTAATGCTATGTAAATATTATCTTTATACGATAATGGTTGACGTCAATTTAATAGGCTAATCCTTATACGGATCATAAGTATCTTCGCCGGCCATCGCCACGCCCAGCGGCTTAAGTGTATATAAAATCTTAATGGTCGGCTGATGAAACCGCAGCACCTCCGGCAAGCGCTTGTAACAATGCGGCGACTCGTCCGTATCTGCCCCGCGTAGTTCAACGTCCTGCTCATGCACCCACTTCATCATCATTTCTTTGGTGATCTGACCACCGCCGCGACCTTTCTTGTTGCGGCTTTTGCCATAGAATTTTTTGCCCGCCGCCTGTGTCCGCGACATCACCCGTCCGGCGCCGTGCACCGTCGAATATAAGGCCGTCCGGCTCTCGCTGGAGTCAAGCCCTTCAATAATAACCGAAATATCGCCCATACTGCCGCCGATAAAGCCGCGCTGACCTGGAAATGATGGCGTCGCGCCCTTTCGCACCACCCATAAATCCTGTCCGTGATGCCGCTCCGCCCAGGCAAAGTTATGATGATTATGTACTTCGTCCAAAATTTTGGCCCCCATCAGTTGGGCCACCCGGCTGCAAACCCAATCCCGACCGGCATAAGCATAACGCCCGGCCAACTTCATGCAAGCCAGATATTCCGCGCCAAGATTGCTGTTGGCATCCAAAACCACCGGATCTACAAACATACCGTCCCGCCCGCCGCCCGCCTTGATGAAATGCGTGGCAATGCGGTGACCAAAACCGCGCGAACCAAAATGCACGCCGATCCAGGCGTCACCGTTTTGATCGGCAAACAAGTCAATATAATGATTGCCGCTGCCGATCGTGCCAAGCTGGGCGCGGGCTAAATCCTTATGGCCCTTAACGATGCCGATGCTCCAGGCCGGATCGTCATAAAACAGATCGTGATCAATTTTTTGACTGTTCTTCATACCGATGCCGAACGAAATGGTGGCAAAAATATCGTCCATAATTGTCTTGATATTCCGGCGGACTTCGACCGCCGGGATGTCAAGACGTACGGCTTTGTTACCACAGGAAATATCGTAGCCCACCCCGGAAGGACTGATTTTGCCTTCATAAGCCACAACTCCGCCAATCGGCACGGCATAACCTTGATGATGATCGGCCATCAGCGCGACGTGATCGGCCTGCTTTTGGCAATTCCGCAATTGATCCACCGCTTCTTTGATTGGCTCGCCCCAAACCGGCATATTGTCAATAAGTTGATAAGACATATTTCACCTCCATTATAAAATTACATCCCAACATTTGCACTGTCCGCGAGAATGTTGTAACTCAAAACGCCTTTTGAGGTCTCTCAATCAGTTCAAAACAGCATTTGAACTACACTGTTGCGGCTTACCGCGCTATGATTTCGAATTTCGGATTGCTGAATGTGAGCAGCACACCGAGGTCAATTTATGGCAAGAATTTGGAAAATGCCAGATGAAAACCCATTTGTCTTTGTAAAAATGTGGTCTCTGATGAAACCCTACGTCGTATCTCCGTGTTTATAACGCTGCACGGAAATTGTAGGTTCATGGGATAAGATGGTGAAACCTTGCGAAGGCTTAATTTGAAATTCGTATGTTTTGTGCACTGAAACCTTCGCAAGGTTAGATTTCCACCATTTTGTTCCATGAGCCAAATTGTATCATACCTCATTCATTTCAATTTAACGACTTTTCAAGGAGAGAATATGCAAATCAAACGTCAGGCTTCCGCCGAGTGGAACGGCGCCGGTCTTGAGGGTAAAGGCCATTTAACCACGCCAAGCAATGTGTTAAAAACTACGACCTATTCTTTCAAACAGCGCTTTCAGGATGAGCCCGGCACCAATCCCGAAGAGTTGATTGCCGCTGCCCATGCCGGTTGCTTCAGCATGGCCCTAAGTTTTCAATTGAGTGGCGCCGGGTTTAAGCCCGATTCACTCAAAACAACCGCCACGATTACGCTTGAGAAAAAAGAAGGCGGCTGGGAATTTATCGGCATTCACTTAGAGTTGACCGGTCAGGTTCCGGGCATCGACAATGCTCGCTTTCAAGAGCTGGCAGGAAGCGCCAAAGCAGGCTGCCCGGTCTCCAAAGCGCTTAAAGCCGTGCCGATAACACTGGAAGCTAAGTTAGTTTAGCGGCTATGGGCAAATTACATTTTTGAGTTGTAAACAGAAAGGCCGTTCTGGACAAATTGTCAGAGCGGCTTTTTATCTTTTTATCTTTGCAACAAAAGAGCTATCAAAACATTGCACTGCCAAAAACCAAAAACACAATCTTGGGCGCAGTGATTCATCGGAGAAAATGACATGTATATCCATACTTTGCTCATAGGAGTCATCATCGGCTTTTCGATTGCTGCGCCAGTTGGCCCAATCGGCGTTCTGTGCATCCGCCGTACCCTAACGGATGGCCGCGCAGCCGGCTTCGTTTCTGGCCTGGGCGCGGCAACAGCGGACGCTATCTACGGCAGCATTGCCGGTTTTGGCCTAACCTTTATTTCAACTTTTCTGATCAGCCAACAAACCTGGCTGCGACTAATCGGAGGTGCGTTTCTGTGCTATCTGGGTCTTAAAACCTGGCTGGCTAAGCCCTCTAAACAAGCCGCCACCACCAAGGGAACAGGACTCATCGGCGCGTATTCGTCAACCTTTTTCCTGACTTTCACCAATCCCATGACAATTATTTCCTTTGCCGCTATCTTTGCTGGTCTGGGTCTGGCTAACGCCAGTGGGAGCTATGCATCTGCAGGAATTTTAGTCTTGGGTGTTTTCAGCGGCTCCGCTATATGGTGGTCAATTTTGTGTAGCGGCGTTGGGTTATTTCAAGAAAAATTTAGCGTGCACGGATTGCAATGGGTCAACCGGATTTCGGGCACAATCATTATCGGCTTTGGCCTATGGGCGCTGCTAAGCGCTTTAGCATAATTGTCCGGCAATCAGACGTCTGCATTCTCCGACAAAAACCTTGACTTTCTCAGATCAAATACCAATAATAGACCTTGTGGATGTGGGCTTATCCGGCTTTACAAATCATTTGAACAAAGAAGACGTTTATGATAGTCTCTCGCTTGGTGTGTTGGTGGTGTGTTCTCTGCGGCTAACTTACCAAAGCACATTATTTCGCAATAACCTCTTTCCCAACCGTCTTTGTAAAAGCGTAGCACGGTAAACCGATTGACCTGGCGAATTTTGCGGGAAAGATGCTCGTGCGCAACGCAAATGTTGAGATGTAATTTTATAGTATTTTTGTGCCTTCACCTTATGTTCGCTAAAATTTGGGGCGGTTTTTGAAATCAATAAGGTTTCTCGGCGCAACACCGCGTGGTTATTCCACCAACCTTGGTAGAACGCTGACGCCCCGCCTTAGTTAGTTACACGAGAATTTCATGCCAATTTTAAAAGCCACGCGCCAAATGCGCGAACGTAATGCCTTCACTTCTAGCTAATGAATTTTTCAGGTATCGGGAAACTGCATGTCAATTTTAAACTTTCTTTTAAAACTTAACCATAGCGAGCCCGAAGAACGTGAGGCGATAAAGTTTTTGTTTATCTATTCATTGTTTTCGGGATTGGCTAACGCAGTTTTTTTTATCGTTAGTCTTGTTTTGTTTTTAAGCGAGTCTTCCATTGAAAAATTGCCCTACATTTATGTAGGTTCGGCGTTGATTGCTACCCTTGTCCTGTATATCTATGCATTGCTGGAACGGACGTTACTATGGATGCATATCCATTTGGGAACATTGATCTTATGGGGCTTGTCAGTCATCTTATTCTGGCTCAGCTATAATGACGCTAAAGGGAGCAATTACAGCTACTCTTTGTACTTATGGTATGGTGTCATCTCGACGCTGAGCAACATGCAGTTTTCGCAGCTAAGCTCGACACTGCTTACACCGCTTCAGCGGCAGCGTCTGGACACGCGGGTTGATGTCGGCTATCTTGTCGGCAGTTTGCTGGGCTTTTCCGTCGTCCTGTTGTGCTACCGGGAAAGGGCGCTGCAGCATCTTTTTTTAATAAGCGGATTCAGCTTTCTCCCGCTGATATATTTGTCGGTCCGGTCGCTCAAGCGCTTTCCAAAGGCCCTGACCCGGCTACGCGCCTGGCGGGCCGAAAAATCGTCCGCCGCCGACCGGCCCGCTACCGGCTGGATCAAATTCATCACCGACGAACATTATCGGTTTTTGCTGCTGCTCTCCGTCTGCTCCACCTTCGCGCTTTATGTCGTCGATTTCTCCTTTATGGAAACAATTCATGCCAAATGGTTCGGATCTGACCAATTAACAATGTTCGTTTGCCTTTTTTTCGGGTTGATTCATCTGCTTAATTTGATCGTCCGGGCGACCGCCACAACCATCGTCAATCGTTACGGGCTGAAGTTCGGACTGGCTTGCGTACCGGTTGTGATCACTGGCATGACGTTTTTGCTAACCTTCGTCGAAATAATGGGTTATGCCAAGCTGTTTGTCTGGCTGATCATTATCACCAAGCTGTGCGACCGCGTTCTGCGGCTCTCGTTCGAACGCACGGCCACCCATATTTTGTATAACACAATCCCCAGCGAAAGGCAGACGATTGTCCAACAGATTCTGGAGGGCCGTGTCCGGACGCTGGCAATCGGGCTATGCGGAGCCATGCTGGCCTATCTGGCCAATCTTGACGACTTCCGGTCTATCTATTTAATCTACATGCTCGTCGGGATTGTTGTGCTATGGCTGGGCGCGGCCTATTTTTCGTTTACTCAGTATAAGATGCTACTATTAAATGCTTTGCAACGCCGAACACTCCAGGACACTTCCGTTTCATTCGATGATCAAAGCAGTCAGGCTGTTCTGAAAGGAAAAATAAAAAGCACCTATCCGGGCGAAGCGTTATACGCCATAGAACTTTTGGATAGTATGAACAGCATGTCACTCAATACTTTTCTGATTGAGTTGATAAACCATCCGGATATCTGCGTGCGTCTGAATGTGCTGGACAGAATTGAACGGCGAAAATTGACCGACGCCCTTGACCCCATTCGTCTGCGTATTGTTGATGAACTGGACGATACCGTCAAAGGCGCGCTGGTGCGAGTACTAGCCGTGTTGGGCGGCACAGATGATCAAAATCAAATGGCCCGCTATCTGGAAACGCGGAATATTGCCATGCGCAGCGGCGCGATGATCGGCTTAATGCGCAGCGAGCACGACGCCTATCGCGATCAAATCACCCGCAAACTGCAGGAACTGGCGAGTTCAAAAGAAACCACCTCGCGCCTTCTGGCCGCCCGGGTCATTGGTCATGTCAACAACCTGACGCTGCAAGCGTGCCTGCTCACATTGCTGCGTGATGAAGATATTGCCGTTCGTCAGGAAGCGCTGCGAGCCGCCGAGCGATTGAAATTTAAAGAGCTATGGCCGGCCATCGTAGATTGCCTGGCAATTCTTCAAGTGCGTACAATGGCCGTTTCCGCGCTGATAGCCGGCGGCACCGCCGCCTTGACGGAAATGGAAGCCCGTTTTTTAGACCCACAGCAGCCAACAATTGTCAAGCTGTGCATTTTACGAATCTACGGTCAAATCCAAAGCATTAATGTGATTGCCCTGCTCAAAGCCCGGCTAAATCAAGCCAATGACACACTCCGTAGTCAGGCGATCCTGTCTTTAAGCATGCAAGATTACCAGGCTGACCCGCAGGAAGAGCGTGAGATTTTAGACAAAATACAAGCCGAATTAGAACTCATTCGCTGGATCTGCGCAGCCTTTCAGGACCTGACAGGATCACAATTTCTATTTCTGGTAAAGGGCGCATTGCGTCAATCCTATGAAAAAGCCCGTGAGCGAATTTTTCTGCTGCTGTCCTTCATCCATGATGCGCAGTCGATTTTACGCGCCCGCGATAATCTGCGGCATAATGACGAAAAACAGCGCCGCTACGCGATAGACTTATTGGAAAGTATCCTGCACGAACAATTCAAAAAAGAGTTATTAGCCGTTCTGCTGCAAGCGGATTTAGAGCAAATCCTGGAAAACTACCCGCACAGTCCGGCCGATCGTTTGTCGATGCCGGAACGGCTGCGCGAAGTGGCGCAGCGCGGTTTGGCCTGGAATAAGCAGTGGTACGTAATGAGCGTTCTCTATGCTGTCGGCAAAATGAACATCGCCGCCTTAAAAGACCTGGCGCTGGATAACCTGGACAGCGCTATGAATCCGATTCGGGAACTGGCTGTTTGGACGCTGCACCATATCGAGCCTGCCGAATTTTCCCAGCGCAGTCACAAATTTAAACAGGACTCCGATCCGAAAATCGTTCAACTGACCCGGCAGCTCGAAGACGGCAGTCTGCCGGAAAATGCCCTGCTGACCCGGCTGGACCGTGCCCTCTTGTTAAAATCAACCCCAATATTTGCAGGCGTCAGTGAAGATGTACTGGTCGAAGTTGCGTCCTTTTTAAGTGAAGCGAGTTTTAAAAAAGATGAAATGATTCTTAAGAGCGGCGAACTTGAGGAGACTTTGTACATTATTTCCGAGGGTCGCGTGCGCGTTTATGAAGGTGATTTGCAAATTGCCGACTGGGAAAGAGGCGGCGTAATCGGCGAGTTTGCCGCCTTAGACGGTCTGCCACGCAGCGCATCGGTGAAAGCGCTGGAAGACACCCGGCTATTTTGTCTAAATGAGCTGGCTATGAAAGAGTTAACCGTTGCGTATCCGGAAATTGCGCGCGGCATTATCGAAAGTCTCTGTAAACGGATTCGCAACACCCTGACATTGGCTGAAAAGCGTGGCTATAGCAAACCGATCGTGCAGCAGCATCTAAAACAAACGGCGGATAACGCGCCGGTCAATCAGGCCGTCTTTTTGCCCATTGAAAAAATCTTTATTCTGCGCACAGTGACTATTTTTTCTGAAACGCCCACCTATATTTTAGAAGAAATTGCCTCACTTTTAAAAGAAGTGCGCCTTAAACCCGGCAAGACAATTATTGAAAAAGGCGAAATCGGCAACTGCCTGTACATCGTCGCCGACGGCAGGCTGTCCGTCCACGACGACCAAAAAATTGTGGCGACAGCAGGCCCGCGGGATGTTATCGGTGAGTTCTCCCTGCTCGATGCCGCCCCGCGCAGCTTTACCGTCACAGCGCTGGAACGCGCCCGCTTATTTCAATTGGATCAACAGCCTTTTTACGAACTCATCGCTGACCGAACCGAAGTCTCCCGCGCCATCATCCGCGTTTTACTGCGCTACATTCGCGTCCTGATCAAGCTGACCTCCGCCCCAATGAGCAATGGGCAGTAGGATCATATCTGAAGGTTGATGCGTTTTTGTTTTGCATCCATCGGAGTTGCTATCCAATGTCATTAAGTTAAGAAAGATGCGGTTGAATTCCTTGCTCCTTGCTCTTAACTTAATGACATTGAGTTGCTATCCGCAGAAATTCCTGTTTTTGCTTGTCAATCATTCCGCCCAATCTTATATTTTGGTCAACACCTCCGTTCTTTGTTATGATTGTTCAACAGGCCAAATGAGAATCCACGAGAATGACTGTCAAAATCTATCATGATGCGAATGGGCGTGAGCCTTTGACCGATTGGTTGGATCAGCTTGATGAACCCACACAACTGCGAATCGCCAAGCGAATCCGGCGATTGGAAACCGGTCACTTTGGCGATCAAAAGGCGTTGAGCGGCGGATTATTTGAATTGCGTTTCTTCTTTGGGCCGGGCTATCGAGTTTATTTTGGCAAGGACGGCGGAACAATTATCCTGCTGCTTTGTGGCGGCGATAAAGATTCGCAAACGCGAGATGTTGAACGTGCCAAATCTATTGGCAAAACTATCTGGAGTCTAACACATGAATAATTATCGCGAGTTTCACGACTATCACCGCGAAAAGCTGACGGATCCGGCAACAGCGCGGCTGTATTTACAGATTGCGCTGGAAGATTACTGGCATGACGGCGACGCCGAGGCGCTTTTAGAAGCCGTGCGAGATGTCATTGCCGCGCAGGGCGGGATTGCCCCGCTGGCCAAACGACTGAACATGCGCGAGACACAATTGGCGCGGTCGCTGAACGCCAAAAAACCGCCCTTGCAGACCATGAAAACCATTGACGCCGTGTTAAACGGTTTCGGCTATCAAATCGGCGTGGTGGCGAAGTAAAATATAGATCGCTGTCCAATACATTTTATTATAAAATTACCGCCAAACATTTACGTGATCCGCGAGAATGTGCAAAAAAAGCGTCTCACGCAAAGTCGCCAAACTGCAAAGAAAAGCTTCTTCTCTTCGCGCTCTTGCGCCTTTGCATGAGCCGGTTTCGGTTGCGGTTTACCGCGCTATATATTTATAAAAGGAGAAAGGAATCACCCATGGAAGAACTCATGGAATTAAAAACCTATATCGAGCAAAAAGATTATGCCGCCGCTTTGCAACTCATCGGGGAGATGGAAGAAATGAGCCGAGATGACAAGATCAATAAAACTGTCAGTTTTTTGGAAATACTGCTCATCCACCTGATTAAGCAGGCGGCCGAAAACCGGACCTCCCGCTCATGGGAGTTGTCCATTGCCAACGCGGTTGGGCACATCCAGCAAACGAACAAACGGCGCAAAGCCGGCGGCCTTTATTTAACCGAAGACGATTTGCGTGACGCCATTAATGAAGCTTATCCAATGGCGCTCAGGCGAGCGGCAGCGGAAGCCTTTGAAGGTATCTTCACCGCCAAAGAGTTGGCGGCCAAAATTCATGTGGCTGAAATTAAAGAAAAGACGCTGGAAATGATTTTGCATGACCTCCCACAAGATTAGCCACACCTGATTACTGAATGCCAATATGATCGTCAAAATCTATCAAAATGCAAACGGGCGTGAGCCATTAACCGATTGGTTTTACAGTCTTAATGATCGTCGAACGCAATCCCGAATTCTACGACGATTTAAGCAATTGGAGTACGGGCAATTCGGTGATCACAAAGCGCTCGGTAGCGGGTTGTTTGAATTGCGTTTTTTCTTTGGCGCCGGCTATCTAGTCTATTTCGGCAAGGACGGTGAAACACTGCTTTTGTTGCTCTGTGGCGGGGATAAGGATTCACAAGCGCGTGACATCGAACGTGCCAAAATCTACTGGCAAAATTATCAGGAGTCCAAGAAATGAGAGAATACCGTAATTTTGTTGATCTTCAGCGTGAGTTTTTGAATAATCCCGAAAATGCCAAAGTCTATCTGCAGACCGCGCTTGAGGACTATAAAACCGACGGCGATACCGTTGCCCTCATGCAGGCAATGCGCGATGTGATCGAGGCGCAAGGCGGGATTGCGCCACTGGCCAAACGGCTGAATATGCGCGAGTCACAATTGACCCGGTCACTGTATACCAAAAGACCGCCGTTGAAAACTATGAAGACCATTGATGCAGTCTTGAACGGTTTCGGCTATCAAATCGGCGTGGTGGCGAAGTAAAGTTTTTTTGGATGCGACGCCGGGAGAATTACAATTTCTGTCTCAATCAACAGTGTATTATTCCGGCTTTACTGCATTCCGATTCAAAAACGCGATCAACTTCAGATCATCCCCATCTGGCAAATTAAAATCCGCCAACAGCTTCTTATATTTCTCGCCATACCTTTCCAAGCCCAAAAGCGAACAGATTCTTTCCAGCAAATTTAAACATTCTATCGGAAGAATAAATTCGTCCAGACGAATTTTACTAACCTCTGCATCAATGCCCAGGCAAAACCACCAAAAAAAACCTAAACCATTGATAAACATATTCTTAATTCCTAATTTTTAATTCTTAATTATTTTGGCACGCTGTTTGCTTTTATAAGTAACCAGAGAGCATGATAAAAACAAGCGCTTAGGCAGACCCGAAAGGGGATACCGAAAACAAACTGAAACAAACTGTTGTTTAACTAATAAAGTGGTTCTAACGTGCGAAAGCACAAGGAGATGCAAAATGAAAAAGCTGACGA
>CAYOLL010000208.1:0-9954 GCA_964404765.1 uncultured Gemmatimonadota bacterium
GTCACACAACCCGGCGCATTTATTCCAAAACCCAAACTTATTTTATCGACGTTCCCAAGCATGTTTAATTATGACGCACATTCAAAATATCGGGGTTTTAGCTTCCGGGCGCGGCTCAAACTTTGAAGCGTTGGTCAAAGCGGAAAAACGCGGTGATTTACGCGCCCATATTGCCCTGCTTATCTGTGACCGCGAAGATGCCGCCGCCTTGCAGATTGCCCGCACATACGGCGTCAACGCAATCTATATACACCCCGGGAAATTCCGCACTAAATTAGCGCCTGAAGCAGAGCAAACATACATTGATATGCTGAAATCCTACAATATTCGTTTGGTTTGCCTGGCCGGATTTATGCGTATTCTGCATGAAAACTTGTTGAATAGTTTCCGGGTGCTTAATATTCATCCGTCGTTGCTGCCGGCTTTTCCGGGTTTGCATGTTCAACAGCAAGCTTTAGCGTACGGAGCCAAATATAGTGGCTGCACAGTACACTTTGTAGATGGCGGCATAGATACCGGCCCTATCGTCAAACAAGCCGTTGTGCCTGTCCTGGATGATGATACCGTCGAAACCCTGTCGCAGCGAATTTTGGAACAGGAGCACCAAATTTATTGGCAAGCCGTTAATCTGGTAGTTGCAAACTCGCTTGAATTTCAGGGACGACGGGTTATTCAAATAACCTGAAAATATGTGAGAAGAGGCTTGACAGCTTGTTCCGAAAACATACTTTTGATAAGGGGCTTTGCCATATTTGTTCGATAATTGTATAAGTGATTGGCGTACAGAAACAGGCGATCATCCAAAGATCGCCAATCATGAAAGGGCGTGGCAAGTCAACACGGCCTTGTTTTTTTGGGCTCATGGAACAAGTTTGTGGAAATTCAACCTTGCGAAGCTTGCAAAGGCTTCAGTGCACAAAACATGCGGAATTCAAATTAAGCCTTCGTCAGGTTTCAGCATTTTATCCATGAACCGTTTTTTTTGAATGTATTGCGGAGATGAACCAAACCACGATGGCTCTAAATCGGGTGTGCGAAATGACGGAAACAAAGCTAACGGCTGAGACACTAAAAAAAGCGCTATGGTTATATTGTGACGCAGCCTATTTTAAAAAATCCGTGCCAACAAGAGTAATAGACAAATCGCTCTTTTCGAGTGATGATAAACTTGAAACCGTTCTGGCATCACGGAAAATTGTCGAGCAATATCTTGAGGACGAGGAGAGCGGAGTTATCAAGTATTGGATCCGAATGGGCAACGATTTTTATCCCCACATGAAGATTTGTATCACCAAAATGCCGGTGGAAAGCCAGGATGGTGGCGTTTTATACGTTATTGCCGTGGACACTCATGATCGTCATGTACTTAATAATTTAACGCCGGGAACGTCCGAATGGCAGGCGATTCTGGAGCTGAATGAAAAAAATCTCAAACTCAAGCAAACCATTGAGAAACGATGGCGACGCGAAGGTGTGCCAACTGAGCGCGATTTGTTGGAAGGCCAGCTAAATATCGTCCCTAAAAAAGAAAACTATCCTCATCGTGAAGTTTTAATTGCCGATGATGAAAAGCACATTCGGCTGGCCCTGCAGGAAATTCTGGATATGTTTAATTGCAGCGTTTTTATTGCCACGAAAGGGCAGGAAGCCATCGACATTGCCCGGCAGCAAACCAGCCAGATTGCATTTGCTTTGTTTGACATTATGATGCCGGATGTAACCGGCCTGAATGTCGTTGAGACACTTAAAAATGAAAACCTGCTCAAGTTTCCCTATGTTTTTCTTTCTGGTATGCCCCGACGAGAGGCAGACCCCGAACATGTCCATGATTTTATTGCAAAGCCTTTTACCAAACGTATCCTGGTTGAAAAAATTACCAGCATTGTTGACCGCCTGTCGGTATGAAGATCCGTAGCGCCCGGCTAAAGCGACTCATTTTTATTCTAATGCTCTTGTCAATCGGATTGACTGTTTTCTTTTACAGTTACGATTGGGAAACTGCCCTGAAGCATTTTCTTGAAGCCAAAGCCGAGGAGGCATTTAAACGCCATATCACCATTGAAAATGTAACTCTAAAATATGGTGAAATTACGGCTCATAATCTGTCCGCAGATAGTCTTTTCCAAAAACTCGATCTGGATATTCCAAAAGTAACCCTGACCTACCGTTTGAGCGACATCATTGCGGCAGTGCAGGAACAGCGCCTCCGCTTTAATCGCCTTAAAATTCAATCGCCGCACATTATCCTTCATCAGGCGCCACACGATTCCAGTTTCGCAGCGCCGGGTGAAAATAAAAGTGTACTTGCCATTTTAACTAATATTCAGGCCATTTTGCCGACCGGCTTAATTACGCTCACTAATGGCCGTTTTACAGCGGTGGTAGGCGACGATTCTTTAAGCATTGATAACCTGAATCTGACCGCGTACACAAGCTCCACAAGCGGCATTAATCTCGATCTGCAAGCGTCCTACTATGCGGCAAACGCAACCATCAGCGCCCATTTGTGCGGTGGTTCGGAAAATTTACAAGCCGTCGTCAAAATCGACCGATTAGCGCTAAACCGGCTTCAATCAAAGCTATTGATATTGCCAAAACTCCCTTTTGAAATTAAAACCGGAGCCGCAAATTTTCATGTCCAAATGGATCTTTCAAAAAAGGAATCCTTTCTCCAAGTTGACTATTTTGCCAGTCTAAACCTGCAAAATACCGGCCTGCTATCTCCGGAACTTAATACGCCGCTTGAAAATATCAACGCCACTCTGTTTTTAAAAGACGGGCATGCTCAAATCGACTCCACCAAACAAGTGGTGATGCAGCTTAAACAGGCGCTTGTTCACAACGGGCAAATAACGGTTGACCACTTGAACGCCACCCTGGGCGCGGCCAGAATTCATTCTGTCGCCCGGCTTGATTTGTCCGCGCGAAAAATTGAAAGCGCTTTGCTGCAAATTGATCGCTTTAATCCGGGCCATCTCACACGTCTGAATAAGCTGATGGCAAACGAGCAGTTTGAAGATAGCCTGAGCCTGGATGCCTTTGTGGAAGGCTCTTTTGATTCACCCGGAGTTTCCGGGACATTTTTATTACCAAGCTTTCATTGGAAAAAAGTTAAATGCCGTGATATAAAAGGTGACTTGGCTTATCATCAGCGCAAGCTTTTTTTGAATCAATTAAATTGTAAAGTCGCCGGAACTGAAATCGCTGCCCAAGGTGAAATTGATTTTCGTCAAACACCTCCGACAATTGATTTGCAGGCAAATGTGCCGAAATTTAAAATCAGCGCTGCGCTTAAAGACACCAGCTATACCGGGGAAATCGGTTTTACAATGTCGCTCAAAGGCGAGCTAAATAACCCACAGATTGACGGCGTTATCGCCGCCTCAAATCTGCGTTTGGCGGGAGTCGCTTTGCCAGCGCTGACGTGCCGCGCCCAATACGAGCAGGAACAATTGCATGTTGCCTTCGGCGATAGCAGCAGGCGCATCGAATTTACAGCAGATATTACCCACTTGCTAAAAGAGCCTCATGTTTGGGGCGAGTTGAATTTGGGGCAAATTTCCGTAAAATCATTGGGGACACTGCTCTTTCCAGGCGCCAGGCCATCGCCCGCTTTGAACGGTGAGCTCTACAGCCAACTCCGCGTAAGCGGCAAAGCCAGACAACCCGAGTTGAACGGGGCTTTGACCATTAAAAATAACAATTATATTCAAGGAACGCTTAAATTACAAAGTCAGGCGTTTCTGCCTGATTCGATTTTTATAAAGCTTTACACCGACAGTTTGCAGCTCCGCAAGGCGGATTATCAATTGAATCTTGAAGGCTGGATTACCAAAAAAGGCGTGACCCTAAAGCATCTCGATGACGGTAAAAATCTGACCGGTCAGGCATTTTTCCCCTTTGATAAAAGCCAGCAAATTACCGGTGTTTTTAGCTTGCACGATGTAGATGCCGTAAAGGTTTCACAAAATCTTCATCTGGGGATTATTCCGGTAGATGCCGAGGGTCAAATGACCGGATTCATAGCCATCGGCGGGTATATTGACTCGATATTGGCGGTGGGTAATCTGCGCCTGAAAAACGGGCGCTATCGCGAGGTGGATTCGCTGGAAATGAACGTGGACTTTCATTATGCCGAAAACGCTATTTTTTTGGATCGTATAGAAATCAATCAAAAAAATCGCTTGATTTTGCAGGCAATTGGTCTGCGTGACCCAAAAGGTGTGCCGCTTTTTGAATTGCGGGCCAACCGCTTTGATGCCCGTCTGCTGCCCGGTCTGGTGGGTAAGCCCATGAAATTTTCGGGCGTACTGGATTTTGACTTATTTTATCACCTGCGCCCCGGCGAACCGACTTTACACGGCAATTTTAAAGCCATGAACGGTCATGTTGATGTGCTTAGTTTCTCTCAGGTTTATGGAAAAGTTCTGGGCAATTCACGCGGTATCCAGCTACGTGATGTGACGTTAGACGATCTATCCGGTTATTCACTGAACGTCAACGGCCGCTTACCGCTAAATCTGCCCGGCGCTCCAAGATCCGACGGGAGTATTTTGGATTTGTCAGTGGAAGTATACGGCAATATCCCTTCCATACTGCCGCGTCTGGCCAGCAGGGAAATTGCCTCGGCCAGCGGGCGTGGTCATGCCTGGGTCAACTTGATTGGTGATTTTGATGAAGTTATTATTCGCGAAGGAAACGCTCAATTTGAAGATTGTACCGTGCATCCAACCCTATTGGTGAACGAGATCAAAAATATTTACGGCCAGGCAACCGTTCGCAATAATTATGTGACGGTCATCGACGCCGGCGGCCAAATTTTTAACGCCAATTTACGCTTAAACAGCACTCACGATCCATCCATTCAATATCCGCACTTTGCATTAGCCGGACTGGATTGGGGTATTTTGCAATTTGTTACGCCGGACGAAGGCGTCGGCCTCTACATCCCCGGGTTGATTTTGGAGCGGGAAAAGGGCAAGTTCTGGCTGGAAGGCAATACTTTTAAGCACGGCGTCTTTGGCGGATCTTTTGACGATCCTTACCTTGATGCGACCTTTATTTTGGACGATTTGAGCTTTACCTGGCCGTCTCTGGAATCCAACCCGGTGCCCAAGCAACACTTTGGCAAACCCGATTTTCCGGCCAGGGCGCATTGGAACATCGCCATAAAAGCCAAACGTAACGTCTGGTACGTTAATGATTTTGCCACCTTGCTGGTAGATCCGCGCAGCCGGGTCTGGTTCAAAGGCTGCTATGCGGAAAGCACACTCAGCATTGGTGGCGCAGCTTTTGCCAATATCGGCACCTTCGAATATTTACAGGAAGAGTTTCAAGCCGAGGATGTGGTGGTGCAGTTTAATCCCAGTGAATTGTACCCGTATGCTTTTGGCCGGGCCGCCCGTCATCCGGAAAGAGGCTCGCCGATTTACCTGGAAATATCGTCCTTTAACCCGGAAACCGGCGAAGTCATACCCGGAGGTGGACAATTCTACAATTTGAAATTTACCCTGCGCTCCGACCGGCCTTCCGATGACACCATTCAAGAACTTTTGAGCGAGATGAATCACGGGGTGGATTATGAATCGTTGAGCGATGATCAGCGGCAGACCCAGAACCGGGAAGAAGCCGTCAGCGTTTTGGGCCATCAAATCGGCAAGATGATGCTGCGCCCGGTTTTTCGCTCGTTCGAAGAGTCGCTGCGCCGCCGGTTACGCCTCGATTTTGTCACGTTTCGGCCCGGTTTGCTGGGAAATCTGTTTGATGAGATGGAAACAGACACAGACACAACCAGCGTTCCGCTTTCGGCCAGCGCAATTTTGCTAAATCGGTCCCGGCTGTCGTTTGGCAAATATTTCAGAGACCGCTGGTATCTTAACTATATTTTGACTTTTGAAAAAAACGATCTCCAGCAAACGATTTCAGACCGCATCGGCTTAAAGCAGGAGTTCTTTCTGGAGTATAGCTTGACCCGCCATTTCAAGTTGAAATACTGGTATTATTCCAGCCCAATCCGAAACAATTACTGGCAAAAAATCGGCGGCGAGTGGACATATTTTTTCTGAGGAATAGAACAAGGATAATACGATAATACGAAAATAGCGGTTGGTGACGAGCGCTTACCAACTTGTCTTGACCTGATACGTCATAACCGCCTCTCCGCCGGCCGGCACGGCAATCGAAAACTCCACCGTGTTGGAATCTTTTTGCTCATGTTTGTGAGTGGACTCCACGATCAGCCAATCGGCCCAAAAGTAGTCGATCATCTTGACGGTAACGGTTTCTTTTTTATGGTTACGCAAAATCACTTGAAAATTTTCTAAAATTGATTTGTTCTGGATATTCTCATATTTCGTGCGTTTGTACTCGCCCACCAAATCAAATGTATTGCCCACATAAACGCGGACCTTTTCGTCCTGTGGGGTATGGGTAATTTCATCGGCTCCGATAAATTGCTGTCGGCCGTCCTCATCCAGTTTGTAGACGCGCAGATTGCCTTTAGGTAGCGGCATCCCGGCATGGTTTTTGACCGAATTTTCAAAAGTCAACATAACGCCGACTTTGGCATTTGTCGTCGCCCCATAGTAATCGCCCGGGTTCTTGTACCCGCTTTGCGCTTGCTTTTGCCATGTTTGCCACCAGGCCTTACGCGGGCTAAAAAAAAACTCTTTTGCGCAGGCAATCCCTGACGCGGCTAAAAGCGAAATTTGTTTGGTCTCTTTATCCTCAATGGTAGTGGATCGGTTCATCTTATACATGTGATACTCAAAAAAGCTTTGCACGTCAAATTGGGGCTGACGGGACTCAGCTATCTCCATAGAATATCTATGTGCAGCAGTTTTATCCTTTGCTTGAAGGCTGGCCCGCTGGACATCGCCGGCCATCAAAGTCAGACGGGCATCGTGGTAATCCAGACCGCTGTTATTGGTCAACGTGACCCAGCCGGTCAAATCCAGTTGAGTATCTGTACTGTTTACCAAGGCGATGTAATCGGCTGCCCAATTCACGCCATCGGTAATATAACTTAACTCGGCTTCGTGGCTGCCCGAACGCTGGCTGTCAAGCAACCAGTTTAATGTCGGTTTGGCGTATAATCCTTCCGGCATTTTGGCCAAAGAAATTTGCCCAAATAGATTCATGACAATCTGCCCGTCATCGGTTTGGATGACAGTTTCCAACTGCTGTTCGTTGGGTTGATTGTAATTATCGCGGGGTTGCAGGATTTTTTTGGGATTCAACAAAATTCCGCTTTGCGAATAGGGCTTACCATTCTCGTCAAAGCCTGTAAAGGTGATGCGCTCGCCAACGGAGTTATTCAGAATTGTTTCCATACGAATCAGGTCGTATTGGTAATTTTGTTCCAGAATGGTCACGGCATTGGGCGCCGTTTTGGATTGAAACAGGATGCTGGATGGGTCGATTTTAGCGGCAATATCTTGGAGTTGGATGGAGTTGACGCCTTTTTGCAAGGTGATGGTGCGCTGTTCCTTGACCAGGGCAAAATTGCCGTTGTAGACAGTTAATTCAACGGAAGATGCAGCCGTTGCGATTTCAGCAATTATCAGGGTCTGGCTTAGCAAAAGTATGCTAGAAATCAATGACAATTGAGTTTTCATAGTAGTCTCCTCGCTGGTTTTCAAACCTCAGCACTTAAGTTCAGACCACCTGATCCGCGTGAATCTGGAGTGAGACCATTTTGAAGCATTCAAAGTCTCCGACCCTTGTAAATGCTGAATCCGCGTTGGAAACTTTACAAAAATGGTCTCATGAGATTCACGCTCAAAGCAACCCTTTTTAGGGAGCAAAACCGGCGTTAACCGCTTTTGCAGAAATAAGTTTCACGACTGTTAGCCGCGCACGGGATCAGGAGGTCTGAAGTTAAAGTTAATGACATTAGAGTTTTTACTCGTTATCGTACGAATCAGTTTGTACTCATCAACGCAATTTTAATGGCGATAGCCATCGGTATGGCCACACCGATTACAATTCCGGCGATAATCGCCAATAACGTCATCAGCCGTTTACCAGGATAGAACCTTTGACAAAGTTGCAGGCTTAAAACAATACATGCGGCGACATAGCTAATTGCGTACGGTATACTGAAGTCGTTGGTCACCAGCGAAACAAGAAGAACAAACAGCGTTATAAACAGCGCTTTAACGACCCAAAATACGGGCAAACCTTCCGCTCTGGATCGGATCACGTTGTAGATGATAAAACCAATGAGGAGAAACATTGGCCAAAAAAATAGCAGAAAAACATTAAGCGCTTTCATGCCGGCTCCGCTTTTGCAAGGAATTATCCCGTGATTTTCAAGCGCTCCGGCAGCTTCTCCCTTTTGGCCAGATCGGACAGGTCTTCCCGCTCGCGGATGACATCGACCGTGCCGTCCGCGCCGACCAGCACAATGGCCGGGCGATATTCGATAAACTGCATCCACTGCGTCACATTGTAGGCCCCGACCGGCGAGAAAATCAGCCGTGTGCCCCGTTCCAGCGAAGGCAGCAGGACGCTTTCGTCCACCACGTCGATGTTCATGCACAGCGGACCGTTCAACATGCAGGTTTCGTTCACGCCCTGCACGATGCGATCCAATTCGATATTAAATTTATACCAGGTCGATGTATACAACAAATTGACGCCGCCGTCCAGCACATAATTCTTGAGGCCGTCGGGCAGGCGCTTGGCGGCCAGCACGGTCGTAATTAAATAGCCGGCTTCGTCAATCAGCGCCCGGCCGGTTTCCAGAATCAGCTTAGGGAAGTCGCCAGGCCGCAGGTTGTGATACATGGCCTCGGTAATGCGCGTGGCGTATTCGTCGATGGCCGGCACCAGCAAATCCGGCGACAGATACGTGCCTTTCAGCTTGCTTTTGGACGGGAAACCGCCGCCAATGTCGATATATTCGATTTTGAAGCCGAAATGATCTTCCGCGGCATAGGCCAATTGCAGCATCTTTTGCACTTCCACGGCGTAGGCGTTGGGTTCCAGGATGAACGTGCCGATATGACAATGCAGGCCGCACAAGGCCAGCTTGCCGTTGTTGGCAATGCGCTTAATGGCGTCAAAGGCATAGCCGGAATCGTAATTAAAGCCGAAGCGTGACCATTGCGGATAAATCCCGGCGTCCAGATTCAGCCGCATCCCGATTTTAATCTTCTTGCCCAATTTATCGGCAATCTTCTCCAGATCGTAAATCTCGTCCAAATGATCGACATGAATCATCGCGCCCTCGGCCGCGGCCCGTTCCAGCGCTTCCGGCGATTTGTGCGGTCCGTTAAAGATGATGCTCTTGCCGTCAATGCCGAGGCTGCGCGCTTTTTGATATTCCATTTCCGAGACGACTTCGGCGATGGCCCCTTCCTGATGATAAATGGCGCAAATGGCGGGCATATAATTGGTCTTATACGACCAGCCAAACACCACGTTGGGATAACGCGTGGCAAAGGCCTGATGCACTTCGCGATAACGCCGACGGATGGCCTGCTCGGAAAAGACAAACAGCGGCGAGCCGTATTGAGCGATCAGTTGGTCGATTGCCGCGCCGTCAATATCGGTGCGCACCTTGCGGGCATAGAGCGGGCTGCTGCCGAATTTGTTCATATAACCGGTGTGCAGCTTGGCGATGACCGGTTTTTCGTAACGCTTTTTCATGCGATCTCCTTGAAATGTTTCATGCGGATTTTCCAAATCTTACGCACATACGAGCTCTATCATAAACTCTTCATTTGGGAAGCGACTACCTCTTTGAATGATTTCAAGAATCCATTCTTCGCCAATCATATAATAATCAAGGACATAAAGCCATTTTTTACATATGTCGAGTAACTCTCTAATTTCATCAAAACTGATGCGCAAACCTTCGTGTACAATCCGATTTCTCAACGCTCTCATTTGCGTTAGGAACGGCGTTTAAATAACTTCCCGATTTTGATTACAAGTTTTGAGTTTTAT
>CAYOLL010000209.1:0-9866 GCA_964404765.1 uncultured Gemmatimonadota bacterium
CCCAAAATGGCCCAAAATGCTTGCCCAAAATCGTAAAATCGCTCAATTTAGGTGTAAATTAAGTTTTTTCAGGTCTCACGCAAAGTCGCGAAGGCGCAAAATAAAGATAAAGAAAGATAAAGAAAGATAAGCTTTTCGCATTTCTTGGCGGCTTTGCGCCTTCGCGTGAGATATAAAAACTTATTTTCCAATGTACTCAACTTGTAAAGTTTATGAAGCAAATCCCGGCACATTGTCATCGTCTAATATAAACGCCTGCTCCAAAAAGTCACGCCCAAATTTCATTTGTTAAAATCTTGAAAATGTTTATCATTATGCTGAATTGTAAAATGAGACGTTTTCGTGTCAATTTGGTCGATTTGTAAAATTTAAATTTTTGTGAATGCGGCTTTGACCGCGTGGGAGAAGGTTTGGCTACATCTGGCGAAACAGCAGCGGTGACAGAAGCCGGCAAAAATGACAGCAGTCCGCTGCGTAAATATCTTAAGATAGCGTTTAAGTTTGGCCTCAGCGTGGGATTAGTGGCGCTGTTGATTTATAAAATCGGCTTAGGCACGATTTGGGCGCAACTGGCCGCCGCCAAGCTGTCCTGGCTGGCAATTTCGATTGCTATTTTGTTAATCAGCAACGTCCTTCAAGCCTGGCAATGGAAGCTGCTGCTTGAAGCCCAAAATGTCCGATTATCCAATAAAACAATCTTGGTTACGTATTTTGCAGGCATTTTTTTCAATAATTTCCTGCCGGCCAATATCGGCGGCGAGATTCTGAAAATCTACGATATCGGCCGTAAAACCGGTAGCAAGCGCGCGGTTTTTGCCGCCACCTTTTTTGATCGTCTGCTGGGCCTGCAAATTTTGGCGGCGCTGGCAGTCGGCTTCTCCTTCTTTGTCATTCAAATTGAGGAATTAGATTTAATTTTGCTCAGCGTAGCCGGCTTTTTTTTATTGGTGATGCTGGGCACGTTTTTGATGTTGAATGAGCGCAGCAGTCAATGGCTGGTGGATTTGGCCGGTCGGCTATCCGGCGGCGTCATATCCCGTCAGGTTCAGGCCGTTCGGGACGCCATTCTATTGTATCGGGATAAAATCCGCCTTTTACGCTGGCTGGCGCTGCTCAGCCTGGTGATTCAATCCATTCGGATTATCACCCATTATCTGGTGGCGCTATCATTGGGTGTGACGCACATCTCTATTTTTTATTTCTTTATCTTCATTCCGATTCTGGGCGTATTGATGACGCTGCCCATTTCTTTTAGCGGCTTTGGCGTGCGCGAATGGGCGGGCATGGTTCTGTTTGCCAGCGTTAACGTCAGCGCCGCCCATGCTGTTTCCATTGAGTTTATTGCCGGAATTTTAAATTTGATCGCCGCTTTAATCGGCGGAATTGTTTTTTTGGAGAAAAATGACTAATTCTTTACACAGCAACCCTATATCTGCTAATTCGACGCTTACAGTTGATCTGTCCGTTGTCGTCCCGCTGCTCAACGAGGCCGACAGCTTAGTTGAGCTGCATCAGCGCATTGTCAGCGCCGCACGATCGGCCGGCCTGTCCTATGAAATCCTTTTTGTTGATGACGGCAGTCGCGACAACTCCTATGAGATCATCCGTGGTTTACACCGGCAGGATAACAACGTGCGAGCCATCCGCTTTCGCTCTAATTACGGCAAGTCGGCGGCGCTTTCTGCGGGTTTCAAGGAAGTGCGGGGCCGCTACGTCATTACGATGGACGCCGATCTGCAGGACGATCCCGCCGAAATCCCCGTGTTGATCGCCAAGCTGGAAGAAGGCTACGACCTGATCTCCGGCTGGAAAAAAGTCCGCCACGACCCGATCACCAAAACCTGGCCGTCCATGCTTTTTAACAAAGTCACGGCAGTCATGACCGGCATCCCCATCCACGACTTTAACTGCGGTTTGAAAGCCTATCGCCGCGAAGTGACGCAGGATATTCCGGTTTACGGCGAGTTGCACCGCTATTTACCGGCGCTGGCCAAATGGCAAGGCTATCGCATCAGCGAAGTAGCTGTGCAGCATCACCCGCGCAAGCACGGCAGCAGCAAATTCGGCCTATCCCGCTTTTATCGCGGCTTTTTCGACCTCTTAACCGTCATTTTTATCACCCGCTATCTGAAACGGCCCATGCATCTGTTTGGCGCGATCGGCACCGTGTCTTTTGCCGCCGGATTAGGGGTCTGCCTGCATTTGACCTGGCTATGGTGGCAGGGTTTTGCTATCGGCCAACGGCCTTTGCTGCTGTTGGGCGCGCTTCTGTTGATCGTCGGCGTGCAGTTCTTTTCCATCGGCTTAATCGGCGAGATGATCACCAATTTGAAGTCGGATCACGATACGTATGCGATCAAAGAGCGGTTAGGAACCGATTCCCAAACAAGTTGACCTCGGCCAACTTTATACGGTTAACTCTATTGGCAAGGCGGTGTGTTATGCGTTTGTTCATCTTGAGTCTTTTATTTTTACTGCCGGGCAATCTTTTGGCACAGCAGGATTCTCAGCAGATTCTTCCGGGTGTGCGGGTGCGGCTTTGGGCGCCAGAGTTGCGCATTCAAAAACTGGTTGGAAAGATCGTCAGCGTCGATGCCGATACCCTCCGACTGAATATAATGGATCAGACCGCTCCATTAGCAATCCCCATCAGCTCAGTGACAAAGTTTGAAGTCAGCCGCGGGAAAAGCTCTGGTGCCCGCGTTTTATCAGGTGTTGGTGGTGCAGGGCTTGGGTTTCTTGGCGGGGCCATCGTTGGTGGCGGTATTGGCGGTATATGGTCAGAAAATAAGTATCCAAATAGCCATGAGGGCAACGGTCTAGGGATTTTTATGGGGGGAATAATAGGCGGCGGCTTAGGTACGCTCATCGGCGCTGTCATCGGCGTACAGCATCCGCCCGAGCGTTGGCAACAGGCCCCGCTGGCGGCCTTGCGCGTTGGCCTTTTACAACAAGGGCATGGTGGCTTTGGATTAGCGGCGTCTTTTTCCTTTTGATTGCCGATAATTTTAGCATAGTTTGTAGTGAAGTATATGCTACTCCTTTCCAAGTGACAAATTTGGTATGCCGTCATTCAGGCGGAATCCATTCAATCGGCTTGGGATAAAGCTTGCGAATAGATGCTTCCAGCATGACAACATCCAAAATTTGCGGCTTGGGTAGTTCAATTGAGGATTTGCAAAAGAGGCTTTTCTATGAAAGATCAAAACGGCATTCGCTGGTTATACGACGAACTGCCTGAACTCATCGCCGCCGGCATTCTCGGCCCGGAAACTGCCGCCGCTTTACGTGCCCATTACGGCGAGGTTGAGCCGGCCAAGGGCCGCTTAAATCTGGCATTTTTGCTATTCGGTGTGCTGGGCGCGGGACTCATCGGGCTGGGCATTATTATGCTGTTTGCCTACAATTGGGATACCTTTTCGCGCCAGGGTAAAACGATCATCGGCTTCTTGCCGTTGCTTTGCGGACAGATTCTGGTGGGTTGGACATTGCTGTCAAACCGTGATTCGACGGCCTGGCGCGAAAGTTCCGCCACATTTCTGCTGCTCGGTGTGGGGGCCTCACTGGCGATCATCAGCCAAATCTATCACATCGAAAGCAACCTTAAAAATTTTATGCTGGCCTGGTCCTTACTAAGTTTGCCGCTGGCTTATCTGCTTAATGCCGGGCTGGTGACCATTCTCTACCTGGCCGGCGTTACCTGGTGGGCGCTGGAATACCCGGCTATGACCGGCGAACCCGTTGTTTACTGGCTGCTCGTCGCGCTGACCGGGCCGGTGTTTTGGCAGAGTTATCGCCGCGATCCTGTATCACCTCGCAGCCTTTTTCTATCCTGGTTGGGGGCTATCGTGCTGGCCGTTGGCGTCGGTGTTTCTCTGACAGATGTGGTTGGCCATTTATGGGTGCTGATTTACACCGCTTTTTTTGCCATGCTTTATGTCGGTGGCGGCTTATTGGTGGAGCCGGACACATCGTTTAAACAGCGTCCCTGGCATGCGCTGGGCGCGGGCGTTCTGGCTGTGCTGGCGCTGTGGTTTACGTTTGAAGAAGTCTGGCGCTATTTTGTCAGAGATGATTACTGGCGTTTTGATGAACTCAACGCCCGGCTTAGCTATGGCATTGTGCTACTGCTGATCGCCGGGACGTTGACCCTGTTGGTGCAGACCTATCGCCGCAACCGGCTGCACCTGCTTGGCTTTGGGATAATGCCGGTTTTAGTCGGCCTGGGCTATGTCGACGCCTACGGCTCCGATCAGCCGGTTATCGGGATGATTATTTTCAATCTATATGTTTTTGTGATCAGCATTTATACCATTAGCCGCGGCATTCGGTTGAATCGTCTGGGCATTGTCAACGGCGGGATGATCATGCTGTCATTTTTGATTCTGTTCCGCTTTTTGGACAGTGATCTGAGTTTTATGCTCAAAGGAATTGCCTTCATTATCGTCGGCGCGGCCTTTCTGCTGACCAATTATGTGTTGATGCGGCGTAATGTGGCGAATCCACCGGACAAGGTTTGAGTCGAAAATTTTAAATTTATAGAATTATATCCCAACATTTGCGTTGTTTGCCAGAATGTTGTAGCTCCGATTAGCAATCTGAGCATACTTGGAGAAAGCACAGAATGCTATTCTGTGCTACAGTTGCGGCTGACCGCTTTATGGAATATGGAGCTTACAAATGCCATTCAAATACATTTTATTCGCCGTGATGGTGGTGGCCCAGTTGGCCGCGCCCGGCTGGCTGATTGTCAAGCACGAACGGATTTTGCAGCACGGCGAGGTGTTCAAGTTCAGGACTGCGCCGGTGGACCCGGTTGATGTTTTTCGCGGACGATACGTCTGGCTGGCGATTGAACAAAGCACTGCCGCTTATCAAGGCAAACAGCCGCTGCAGCAAAATCAACGCCTGTTTGCGCAGATTGAGCCGGATTCGCTTGGCTTTGCGCGCTTTAGCCGGGCGACGCTGATGCCGCCGACGGCAGGGCCATACCTCAAAACACGGCTGGCCTACGTCCCGTATGATACAACCGGGTTGGTCAGCTTAGCCATCCCTTTTGACCGCTATTACATGAATGAGGAAAAAGCCCCGGCCGCCGAAACGCTGTATCGGGAATCAAACCGTTGGTCAACCGCCAATAGCGATTCGCTGCCCCCGCTGCCGCCCACTTATATTACGGTACGAATTCTTGACGGCGTGGCCGTGCTGGAAGAGCTTTATGTGAATGACAAGCCGATCTATGAAGCATTGGAAGCCGAAAAAGCTCGGTAAATCCAACCCGAAACATAATTCACAAGGAGACCGACAGATGTCCCATCCGCTGAAAGCCGTAGTCTTGGCTGCCGGAGAAAGCTCCCGCTTCTGGCCACTGGCCTTTAATAAGCACAAAAGTATGTACGAGATTATGGGCAAACCGGCGCTGCAATATACACTGGAAGCATTGCGCGCCTGCGGCATTGCCGACATTGCTATCATCAAAGCGCCCGGTGATACGGCGATTGAGCAATTTTTTCAGGATGGCAGTCGGCTCAATTTGCGCCTGCGCTATTTTGTCCAGCATGCGCCAAAGGGCATGGGTAACGCGGTTCTGCAGGCCGCCGAATGGTTGCAAGGCGCAGCCTTTGTTGTTGTCAACGCCGATCAGGTGAATGCCGACGAACTGCTGCAGCCTGTGCTGACCAAAGCCGCGTCGCTCGATCAGGCCATGATCTTATCGGCTCAGGAAACCGCCACGCCCTGGAATTACGGCGTTTTGCAGACGGAAGGCGACCGCGTCCGGCGCATTGTGGAAAAGCCGGCCCAAGGCACAGAACCGAGTAATTTAATGGTTATCGGGCTCTATCTAATGCCCGCCGCATTTTTGCCGATTCTGGCCGCGCAGGCCGACACGCACTATAATTACGAGGACGCCATTCAACGGTTTATTGATCGGCATGACGCCGCGTATGTAGTCACCCATCCGACCGATACGCCGGAAATCACACTGAAATTCCCCTGGCATCTCTTCCGCATGAATCGCTATCTGATGAAGCGCTTTCTCACCGCGTCGTCTATTCATCCGCAGGCCAAAATCAGTCCACATGCGGTTATCGAAGGCCACGTGGTAATTCAGGCCGGGGTGCGCATTTTTGAACATGCCGTGGTCAAAGGGCCTGCGTTTATTAGCGAAAACGCCATTTTGGGCAATAATTCACTGGTGCGCGATCATAGCTATGTCGGGCGCAACACCATTGTCGGCTTCGGCACGGAGATCAAAAATTCGATTTTATACGATCATATCGAGACGCACGCCAACTATATCGGCGACTCGATTGTGGACAACGGCTGCGGTTTTGGCGCCGGCACAATCACGGCCAATCGTCGGCTGGATCGCGGGGATATTCCGTCGCGAATCAAAGGTGAGCGGGTCAACACTTTGCTGAGCTTTTTCGGCACGGTGATCGGGCAAAATACCAAGACCGGCATTCAAGCGGGCATTATGCCCGGCATCAAAATAGGCTCAAATTGCCAGATTGGGGCCAATACGATGGTCACCCAGGATTTGCCGGATAAGACGCTGTGCTTTGAGCGGTTGGAGCCGGTGATTCGGCAGTTGGAGTAGCCAATCCAAAACCCGTACCTTTGGCCGATAGCGCATGTTCCAGTTTTAGCGTGGCACTGTTCACCGCGCTTTGCGGTTGATGGCAAAAGCCTTCCAACAAGTTGTAGAGAAACGAAATGCGGACCTCGTTGTTGGGATAATTCAACCGGTAAACGCCACGCAGCGGGTCGTAGGCCTTAACGGTCAAATAGCCCGTCTGAAAAAGCAGCGAAAAAATATCAAAATTCTGCAGCGTGAATTTATCAAAAAAAGCACCCCGAACCTCCATGCCCTCCAGACCTTCGATATCAATCGGCTTGTCTCTTAGCACATTGACCAGCATTGTCGGCGTGCCGGTGGCAAACCAATAGTTGCCAAAATCCTGGGCGGCCAGAGCGTTTAGCAACGAGAAGGGATTATAAACAAAGTTTTTACCATCCCACGAATAGCCGTTGTATTGATGGCGAATCCGTGCCAGCAAATCTTTCCGATTTAGTTTGACCTTTCTGCCGAACGCTTTCAGGTAATCGGAAAAATGCCGCTTGATTTCAGTCTCCGTATAGCCGAGCATGACGGCATAAGCCTCATCCAGCGTAATATCCCGCAAGTGGTTGAGATCGCTAAAGATCGACACCCTGCTAAATTTGGAGACGCCGGTGATGAGCAGGAAATGAATCCGGTCGCTCAGCGACTTCAGGCCGGAATAGAAACTCTTCAGAATCTCCCGGTTCTTATCGGCTTGCTCGATGTTGTCGATGTAGTCGATAATCGGCTTGTCGTACTCGTCAATCAGGATGACAATTTTTTTGCCGACGCTTAGTTTTTCGATCAATTCAACAAATTTGTCTTTGAAGGTGGGTTTCTCGCAAATGATCCCGGCTTTGCGGGCCAAATCAACCAGTTCATTGTCCAGCGCGGTTTCCAAAGACTGATACTTATAATCCAGTTTGCTGAAATCCAGCCGAATCACCGGATACGCTTTCCACTCGATCTTGTCATAAATCCACAGCCCTTTGAACAGCTCGCGATTGCCCTTAAAAATCTCATCCAGCGTGGAGATGAGCAGCGATTTGCCGAACCGGCGCGGCCGGGACAAAAAGTAAGCTTCGCCTTCCGTAATCAAACGATGAATGTGTTCCGTTTTGTCAACATAGATATACCCGCCGTTGATCAGGTTTTCAAGATATTGCACGCCAATGGATAGCTTTTTCATTGTCTTTTTCCGGGCTTGCTATTAAACTTAAAATCGTTATCGTTATTTCCAACGATGAAGCTTCATTCATACAAGATACCAACCGCGCCTGAATTTGCCAAGAGTATTTAAACCGAAACCGAACCCGGGATATCTTCATGCCGCCAAAAACAACCCGCATCATTCTGCTTACGTTGGTCGCCTTATTTCCTGCCCGCCTGTCCGCCCAAGACCCTTCGACAAGCTCAGGGCAAAGCCCGGATTGGGAAATCGGCAAGCCGTTCATCCAAAACTACGCGCCCAAAGACTACGCCGCCGGCACCCAGAACTGGGCCGTGATCCAGGATAAACGCGGGGTGATGTACTTCGGCAACAACGACGGCGTGCTGGAATATGACGGCGTGAGTTGGCGGTTGATACCTTTAGTCAATGCCAGCACCTGCCGCTCGCTGGCGATGGATGAGACAGGTCGGATTTATGCCGGCGGCGTCAGTGAATTGGGTTATCTGGCCCCGGATGAACAGGGGCAGTTACAGTTTGTCTCACTAAAACCCCAACTTAAGCCGGAAGATCAGAAGCTCGCCGATGTGTGGAAAACGTATGCCACGCCGGACGGCGTCTATTTTCAGGGGTCTGACGCCATTTATCGCTGGCGGGACAATCGGTTCAAGGTGTGGCATCTCTCGACCGAAAAGCGGCTGTTTTCCTATTGGGTCAACGGCCAATTCTTTGTGCAGCAACGTGATCGGGGCCTGTTGGTCATGAGTGGAGATAGTCTGCGGGTGCTTTCGACCGATTCGGTTTTCCTCCAGACGACCGTTGACGCCATGCTGCCTTTTGATGAACGCCGTATTTTAATCGGCACCCGCAATCGCGGCCTGTTTTTGCTGGATGGGGAGACGGTAAAGCCCTTTGTCAGCAACGCCAATTCTGTTTTGATGGAGAAGAGTCTTTATCGCGGGGCGGCCTTGCCTGACGGCGGCTTTGCATTTGCTACCTATCATGGCGTGGCAATCCTGGATGCTGCCGGTCAATTGACCCGAATTATTGACGAGAGCGTCGGCTTAAGTGAGGATGACGTTGCCTATGTTTATCCGGACCAACAGGGCGGTTTATGGCTCGGCTTACAGAATGGCATTGCCCGGGTAGAAATAAACAGCCCTTTTTCCTTGTATGACGCGCAATTGGGCTTGCCATCCGATCCGTATACCATCTTTCGCAATCAGAACAAACTCTGGGTCGGTTACGGTACCGGCGTGGCCTATCTGCAAGCCGACAGCGGCGGCGGCCACCTGCCGCGTTTCGTCCCGATTGCCGGCATTGATGATCAAAGCTGGTCTTTTTTGGCGCTGGATGGACAGTTGCTGGTGGCTGCCGCCGCCGGAAGTCAATCCGGTGTTTTTAAAATTGAAAACGATTCCGCTCATGTGATCTACCAAACGCCGACGAATGCCAACCTTTTGTATCGTTCGCGTGCGGACTCGACACGGGTTTATGTCAGCGTATCGAATGCGCTGGTTTCGATGCGGCTGGAAAGCGGCCGCTGGCAGCCGGAAGAAAAAATCGCAGGCGTCGAGGCGGAAATTTGGACATTGACCGAGACAACGCCCGACATATTGTGGGCCGGCACGCAGGCCAGCGGCGTATTGCGGATCGACTTGACTGATCGCGCTAAACCGGTCGTCACCTCTTATGGAAAAGAAAGCGGACTGCCGGATGACCGTATCGACGCCATCGCCGTGAATAACCGGAAATTTTTTACCACGCACAAGGGCCTGTTTCGCTTCGATTCCGCCCAAAACCGCATGGTTCCGGATGCAACCTTTGGCCCGGAATTCGCCGACAGTAATCGCAAAATCCATTTTGTGGTGCAGGATGACAGCGGCAGGGTCTGGATAAATTCCTCCGTAGGCAAACAGGCCGAATTGATCTGCGCCTGGCCGCAGCGCGACGGCTCGTATCGTCTGGAAACAAGACCTTTCCGCCGCATCAACGAACTGCTGGTTGCCTCGGATGCCATAGCGGTTTGTCCCGAACCCGATGGCGTCGTGTGGGTTCGCGGCGGCAACGGCATGATCCGCTACGACGCCAACA
>CAYOLL010000210.1:0-9660 GCA_964404765.1 uncultured Gemmatimonadota bacterium
GCACGCCCACCATGCCGATGGTCGGCGTGGGATAGACCGCCCCGGCCGGGTTCTCGTTGTAAAAGCTGACGTTGCCGCCGGTCACGGGCGTGTTCAGGGCGCGGCAGGCCTCGGCAATGCCGTCAATGGCCCGCGCAAATTGGTAGAAAATCTCCGGCTTGTAGGGATTGCCAAAGTTGAGGTTATCGGTGATAGCCAGCGGGCGACCGCCGGAACAGACAATATTGCGCGCCGCCTCAGCCACAGCCATTTGCCCGCCGATGTAGGGATCGAGATAGACAAAACGGCCATTGCAGTCAACGGTCAACGCCAACCCTAGGGGTCTCGCTTTATAACCCTTAGGGTTTTCTTCATCGCCATAAGACCCTAAGGGTTGAACAGCGAAACCCTTAGGGTCGGGGATGTGCTCGCGTATTCTAAGCACCGCCGCATCGGAGCCGGGCAAGACGACCGTATTCGTACGCACCTGGCTGTCGTATTGGCGATAAACCCAGCGCTTGCTGGCAATGGTCGGGCTGGCCAGCAGACGCCGCAGCGTGTCGTTCAAATCGGACGGAAACACAATATTATCGGGCGTGATGGTTTTGAGCGCGTCCATGTAGGCCGGGCGTTTGGCCTCGCGCTCGTAGACCGGTGGCTCGACAATCAGGCTGACCGGCAGCTCGGCCTTTTTCTCGCCGCCGTGATAGATAATTACGCAGCCGGAATCGGTCACCTGCCCGACGATGGCTGTGTCCAATTCCCACTTTTTGAAGATGTCGGCCACGGCCTGTTCGCGCCCTTTTTTGGCCACGACCAGCATCCGTTCCTGGCTTTCGGACAGCAGAATTTCGTAGGGGATCATGCCCGTCTCGCGCTGCGGCACGCGGTCGGTGTGGATTTCGATGCCGCTGCCCGCTCGTCCGGCCATTTCCGACGACGAGCTGATCAGCCCGGCCGCGCCCATGTCCTGGATGCCGACGATGTGGCCGCCGGCGATCAATTCCAGCGTGGCCTCCAGCAGCAGCTTTTCGGTGAACGGGTCGCCCACCTGCACGGCCGGCCGCTTTTCCTCCGACTTTTCGCTCAATTCTTCGGAGGCGAAGGTCGCGCCGTGAATGCCGTCCCGCCCGGTTTTGCTGCCCACCACGATGACCGGGTTGCCCAAGCCCCGGGCCGTGCCGCGCACAATTTCCTCGTGGCGCATCAGGCCGACGCACATGGCGTTGACCAGCGGATTCCCGGCGTAGGAGGCGTCAAAATAGACCTCGCCGCCGACGGTGGGCACACCGATGCAGTTGCCGTAATCGCCGATGCCCTTGACCACATGGGCGAACAGGTATTGCACCCGTTCGTCGTCCAATTTGCCGAAGCGCAGCGAGTTGAGCAGAGCGATGGGCCGCGCGCCCATGGTGAACACGTCGCGCAGGATGCCGCCCACGCCGGTGGCCGCGCCCTGATACGGCTCGATGGCGCTGGGGTGATTGTGGCTCTCCATCTTGAAGGCCACAGCCCAGCCGTCACCGATGTCCACCACGCCGGCGTTTTCGCCCGGCCCTTGCAAGACCTGCGGCCCGGAGGTGGGGAATTTGCGCAACTGCGGCTTGGAGTTTTTGTATGAGCAATGCTCCGACCACATGACGGACATGATGCCCAGTTCCGTGTAGGTCAGCGGGCGGCCTAATTTTTGGAGAATGAGGTTGTATTCGGCTTCGGTGAGGCCGTGTTCTTTGACGAGTTCGATGGTGACGGTTGGTTCGGTCATGGTATTTTCCTTATATTGATATCAAATTGGGTTGGCAGGTTTCAAGGTCACGCGCATTCACAAAAAATTTAGACCTTGCCACTTCGTCAGCGGCAAGGTCTCAGATCAAACGAATAGGGTAAAAGTCAGAGGCAAATTTGGCCGGATTAGGTTAAGCTCTTCCGCTCATTAGCTTCGTTCGTGGAAACGAGTTAAAATATTTTCAAATACTTTGCGAATCTTACTTCCAAAAGTTGCACTTGCATTGTAAGTTGACAATAACTTTTCTGCGTTTTCCCCAAAATATAACTTCCAAAGGTCAACGATATTGTTGTCAACTAATTCAGCAAAAAATTGATTATCTAAACTGAAGTACAACTTGAAATATTTCCATTCCATTGCGGTAAGAATTTTTATACAATTTCCCGTTTTCGCATCCCATAAACGTACCTGGCGATCCATGGAAACACTCGCAACGCACAATCCATCGGGGGAAATGCTCACATCTCTTACACCACCTGTATGTCCGAGCATTGTCTGAATACAATGTCCAGTATCAACATTCCATAAGCGCACAGCAAAATCAGAGCCCGTAAGACTACCAGCACCTGTTACTAACAACCTTCCATTTAGAGAAAAACACATACAGGTTATATCATGTTCTTTTAAAGCACCTATCCACTGTTGACCGCCTGTGATATTAATACTTTTAATACTTGTAACATTCAAAAATCTAACCGTTCGGTTAAATACACAGGCTAATGTTTGTCCATTTGGTGAAAAAACCATAGACCCGGGCTGTTCTTCTTCGTTATACAAAGTTTCTAAACAGTCGCCACTTTCCGTATTCCATACACGCATTGTACTATCATTCGAACCACTAATCAGAAGTTTTTCGTTCGGCGAAAAAACAATACCTGTAATTTTGGCAGTATGCCCGCTTAAGGTATGTAAACAATTACCATTTAAAATATCGCATAGTTTTATAGTATTATTTTCAGCAAGGCTAGCCAAAACATTTGCTCCATAGAGCACTTTGTAATATGGCCATTCGTTATTTGGATGGGAACTGATAATTGAACCTGTCAGAGCATCCAATAACTGAATTGGACGTTTTCTTGATAAATTTGCCGCAAGTTGTTTCCCGCCGGGTTGGAAAGCCAAGCCTTCAATATCCATACAAGAAAAACCTTTCCTTTGCAAGATTTGAATGCAATGACCCGAATCTGTATCCCATATGCGTATTGTTTCATCATCCGCAAAGCTTGCAAGGAGTTTTCCATTGGGACTAATTTGTAAGTCGCAAATCCAAGCACTATGTCCAACCAGCGAGAGATGAAGTTGCCCACTGGCAATCTCCCATAAATGAATCATATTGTCATCGGTAGTACTAACCAAAAATTTCCCGTCTGGGGAAAATACAACACTCATCACATTCTTACTGTGCTTCAGAGAGCTTACTTTCCCCACCACAAAACCACCTCTATTGTGATCAAATTGGGTCATCCGTAACAATGCATTCTTCGCCCATTCCATTGCACCACCCCTTGTTACACACCATATTTGCGATTTGCGCGTTTTCAATATTTGTGCGTTTTCAATTCGTTACACAGCGACAAGCCACATACCAGCAAAATATACGCCAACGCCCAATCTCTTGTCAACGAAAAACCCGTCTCCAGCGGACAAAAGTCAAGCGGCAAATCTTTCCGCGCCTTTTTCCTTCAGCCATTCTTCAATCCCGAACAATACGATGGGTAAATCCTGCTCCACATTCCCGGAATCGCCGGGCTTGTCGCCGTCTTTTTCGCTGTGGGCATGGATCGGGCAGGCGGTCGCAGAATTTTTCGCAATGCTTGCTTGGCTATTTTTGGCAATTCAATCGGCGCGGGTGACGGCTGGTTCAGCCATCATTTACCATCATTGGGTCATTTCAACTTCATCAGCAATTTGACTTGAGCCTGTATGACTTTCAACTCTTTTGCGTTCAGTTGACCGATCTTGTGTTTGAGTCGGCGCTTGTCAATGGCCCGAAGCTGAAACACCAGCGCCACTGATGCGGTTGTTAGACCATTCGCGGCGTTCGGTTGAACCAATGTCGTTCCCGGAAATGCCTGCGCCATCAGCTTTGAGGTTAACGGAATGATCAAAACCGTCGGCAGTTGCGAATCGGCGTCTTGCATAAGAATCCCCGGTCGCATTCCGGCCTGTTCATGCCCGTTGCTTGACGGAATCTCCACCAAATAAATATCGCCGATCTTCATCACTCAAGTCCTTCTTCAAAGTTTTGCAAAGCTTCATCGCTCAAACGATCCCAATCCGCCATTTCTTGATACAGAGCCAACATCGCCTGCCGGTTTTGGGTTAGCAGACTTTCCTTGAACAGATGCACAATTTGGAGCAATTGCGGAAAAACTTCTTCCGGCAAATCGCGGACTTCGTCTAATAACGCTTGTTGATATGAAACGCTTGTTTTCACCATGTTCTTTTCCTTTCCACAAAAAAACCTTGCAACGAAGTGAGATTGCAAGGTCTAATATCAAAATTCAGTGCGTAAAAGTCAAGCGGCAAATCATTCCGCGCCTTTTTCCTTCAGCCATTCCTCAATCCTGGACAATACGACGGGTAAATCCTGTTCGACATTCCCGGAATCGCCGGGCTTGCCGCCGTCTTTTTCGCTTTGGGCATGGATCGGGCAGGCGGTGGCAGAATTTTTCGCAGCCTGCTCGGCTATTTTTGGCGTAAAGATAACCGTCCGGCTCGGATGTATCCTCATCAATCACGCGAATCATATTGAGAGCTTCCGCAGCCAAATCCTTTGCCATACGTTTTGTCCAAATAACGACGAAGCAGTTGGTTCGGTCATAAAAATTCCGCAAGACTTCAGAATTGGAAAAAATCCCGCAAGGTAACAATTTTAACGCCATGAAACGGGTTCAAGGCAAGTAAATCCGGGTCGCCGGTCAACAGATAATCGGCCTGGCCATTAACGGCGCAATCCAGAAAGGGATTGTCCTTGGGATCGCGGCAATCTTGAAACTGCTGGTGAATCAAAACCACTTTGACAGTTTTCAAGTAGGCGTTGAGTTGGGCATTGAGATAGGCCCGGGTCTGAAACCGGCGAAACTTGTCTCGAAAAAGAACATCTTCCAATTCGGTTTGAATCGGCGGGGAAATGAGCAACTCGATGCTCTCGTCTTGCAAAAGGCGGTTGAAATAGTTCAACGCTTCGCCGCCAAATACAAAAGCGCTGACCAGAATATTGGTGTCAAGCACGACTTTCATAGCCCGACCCGCTCCCCATAAGCCTCTGTTCGCACCTGATCCACCAGCGCCAATTGTTCATCCAGCGTCAAATCCGTTTGCGGGCGCGGAGTTTGGGCCAGGATTTTGAGCAAGCGTTGGCGGGCATCTGGCTTGCGACTGCCGTTCTTTTTGGGACGCGGCAGGATGACAATTTCAATCAGCGCGTCGTCGGGCAGAAAATTTTTGATTTGGCGAAATGCTTTTTCGTCAAACTCCCGGGCGGTAAGTTGGATTGCAGCTTGCATACTTGGATTTCTTCCGTATTTGATGTCAAATTGAGTCGGTATATTTCAGGGTCACATGCATTCACAAAAGTCAGCCTCATCCGCCTGCGTTAATTCTTCAATATCCGCCTTATCTTTGGCGCGCGGTGTTGAACGCTGTGGTAATCTTTGAGTAATCGTAACAAGTCTTTGAAGTCGGGATGGATATTCATATAGAAATTTTCCTGCTTCCAGTCGGAGTTGTTCAACGATATCCAGTCGCTCTTCCGGCGTCAAACTTCGCCAGTAAGCGCGATCTTGTTTGGATTGTTTTTCGTGGGTTGTAATTTGCAGTTTCATTTTAATGTGCCTCAACAGCAAGGTTCCCCGGTCGCATCCAGGTCAACCGTGCTTTTCATACAAAATTCGTCCTTCATTCAAGACAGCAGTGATAAACGCATTCGGCACGTTTTGCCATTCTTCGACCTCGAATGGCGTGCGCACGACAACGTCTTTGGCCGGAAACAGACCGAGCAAGGCCCGGCGGTAGGGTCCACTCCGCTTAAAGCGCGGCAACGGCGTGTCCTCGATAATCAACAAATCAAGATCGCTGTCCGGTCGGTAATCGTTGCGGGCTCGCGATCCGAATAAAACGATCTTTTGCGGCTTTCCGGCGGCCAGGATGCGCTGCACAATTTCATGGTATAAATCTTCAGTGACCGGCGGATAATGCGGAACGGTGTTCATAAAAATCTCCAGCCTAATTCATTCGCTGAGCAAGTCCAGCGATTCTTGAAGTTTGGCGTGTTTTGGGTAATGGCCGTTCATGTTGGAACATCCTCCTTATGCTAATTTGCTTTGCAAACTACGGTATGTCCCCGGCGCTTGAAGCATAGTCCCGCGTTTTGGACAGCATCGCTTTAAAAGCGCCGGGAACATTGGCGCACTTTTGATTGCAAGTTAGCATTAGCAACAAATAAACTATCTTCAAAATTTTGCAACGCTTCAGCGCTCAACCGATCCCAATCCACTATTTCTTGATACAGGGCCGGTATCGCCTGGCAATTTTGCGCAGTTACCGGCAAAACTTATGCGAAAGCTACAGGCTTGTCAACAGCTTTCGGGCGGATATTTGTGTCTTCTTCGTCAAAAAATAATATCGCAAAATGTCGTTTAAACATATATATTTCTAATTTTTGAATGCTGAATATTGATTGCTGAAAGTGTGCTTCCAAGTTGCAATCCGCAATCCGAATTTTAAGGAGTGAGCGCGTATGTCCATCCATGACAAGCTTAAACATTTGCATGAATTAGAGACGCAGGCCAGACTTGGCGGCGGCCAGGATCGCGTCAACGCCCAGCACAAGCGCGGCAAATTAACCGCTCGCGAGCGACTGGATTTGCTGTTAGATAAAAATACCTTCCGCGAATTGGATATGCTGGTTACCCATCGTTCGACCGATTTTGGCCTGGACGAGCAGAAATTTTTGGGTGACGGCGTGGTGACCGGTTACGGCAATGTTAACGGGCGACGGGTGTTTGTTTTTTCGCAGGATTTTACGGTCTTTGGCGGTTCCTTGTCGGAAGCGCACGCCGAAAAAATCTGTAAAATTATGGACTTGGCCATGAAAGTCGGCGCGCCGGTCGTGGGCTTAAACGACTCCGGCGGGGCGCGTATTCAGGAGGGCGTGGTCAGCCTGGGCGGTTATGCCGATATTTTTCTGCGCAACACGCTGGCGTCCGGCGTGATCCCGCAGATTTCGTGCATCATGGGGCCGTGCGCCGGCGGGGCGGTTTATTCACCGGCTATTACCGATTTTACGCTGATGGTCAAGGGCACCAGCTACATGTTTGTGACCGGTCCGAGCGTGGTCAAAACCGTAACGCATGAAGAAGTAACGCTGGAGGAACTGGGCGGCGCAACCATGCACGCCGGCACCAGCGGGGTGGCCCATTTTGCCTGTGAAAACGAAATCGAAGCGATTGAGTCAACCAAAAAGCTGCTCAGCTTTATGCCATCCAACAATCTGGAAGACCCACCGCGCCTGACTTGCGACGATGACCCCAATCGTCAGGACGAGGATTTGTTGACGGTCGTGCCGGATAGCCCCAATAAGCCGTATGATATTAAAGATGTGATTACCCGCGTGGTGGATCAGCGCGATTTTTTTGAAGTCCATGCCAATTACGCCAGAAATATTGTGGTTGGATTTGCCCGCCTGGGCGGTCGTCCGGTAGGCATTGTGGCCAATCAACCGGCGGTTCTGGCCGGGGTGCTGGATATTGACTCTTCCTTAAAAGGGGCGCGGTTTATCCGTTTTTGCGACTGCTTCAATATTCCGTTGATTACGTTTGAAGACGTGCCCGGCTTTATGCCCGGCACCAAGCAGGAATACGGCGGCATCATTAAACATGGGGCTAAGCTGCTCTATGCATACTGCGAAGCGACCGTGCCCAAAATCACGATCGTCACCCGCAAAGCTTACGGCGGCGCGTACGATGTCATGAACAGCAAGCACGTCCGCGGTGATATGAACTATGCATTTCCCACAGCCGAAATTGCCGTGATGGGTCCAAAAGGCGCGGTTGAGATCATTTTTAAGAAGGAAATTGATCGGGCCGAAGACCCGGAAGCCCTTCTGCAAGAGAAGCTGAATGATTATACCGAAAAGTTCGCCAATCCATTTGCGGCTGCAGCGCGCGGCTATATTGACGCCGTCATTGATCCGCGCCAAACCCGGCCGTTATTGATTGAAGCGCTGGAAATGCTGCAAAACAAGCGCGACAAAAATCCGCCAAAAAAGCATGGCAACATTCCGCTTTAAGTAACAAATGTGCAGTTTGCAAGTAAAAGTATTCAAAACCGGAGTAGCAAACTTCAGTTTGCAAGTAAATGCGCAGCCTTGAGTTACGTGAATTACGCGCAAACTGAAGTTTGCTACTCCACTTAAATTCCAAACTTTTAATGAGGATCAGGAGGCAAAATGAGTCTCAAATTAGGCTGCGCCGATAAAGGCGCAATTCCGGGGGATCAAAAAGCATTTTTTGTTAAATTTCACGAAGCGCCGATGCTGCCGCAAGGCAAGTTTCGCGGGGAAGCTGACAATGAATGGATTCCATTTAGCGAGGCCGTCGGGGTAAAAGATTTGCAAACGGATTTGCGTAATTTTGGCTTTTTAACCAAAGGCCCCATTGACGGCGTTTTTGGCTATCGGACGTTGGGCGCTGTCCGGCTTTTTCAAGAGTACGTCCGCAACTACGAGGGTCTGGCGGACATTGGCAAACCGTCAGGCATTGTTGATGAGGCTACGGCTAAGCACATCGCCCGTTGGAAAAGCGGCGGCAAGAAGTGTGATTGGGCGGCCACGTCACCCACGGCGCCCACTGACGACTTTAAGCGCTGGCTAAGCTTGTTGGAGAAAATAAAGGCGCGTGGCCCGGCGACAAAAGCGCTGCAAGTTGTGCAGAACTTTTCCGGAAAATCCGATACGCTTAAAGTGACGGAGTGGGATTTGAATCCGGCCAAAATCCATCTTATCGGCGTTCGGCGCAAAGAATGGGTAGCGACGGATGTCCGTGCCAATGACGACATTTTTATTCTGTTGATTAATGGGATGACGTTTAAATTTGTCGGCTCCGTTGATCCGAACGAAAAAATCGCCGCGCGGGGTGACGAGCCGTTTATTGCGCCGGGTCAGCATAAATATCGTTTCGGTTGGCATAAGCAAAGCGATATGCAGCGCGTTTATCGTGCCTGGAAGCCGGCGACAGATGCGGTTCTGGCTTTCCGCGATGTGGACGATGACGACACCCTGACCGATCAGGATCTGGAAAAGGGGCTGCATCCCAACAATTCGATTAATATCCACTGGAGCGGCATCGGCACTTCCAACTGGTCGGCAGGCTGTCAGGTTATTTCCGGCAAAAAGTATATGAATCATAAAGGCGCACAGGTTGATTGTTCGCCTTACGCCGCTGTAACTTACGGTGATTTGGCGGCCATGACCAAAGGCGCGTACAATGTGATGCTGGATTTAATTATGATTTATGCGGACAAGATCGGGCTGGCTGGTGATTTGCTTTATTACACCCTGATTTATGAAAAGGACTTGGATCTCGATCCTAACATAGGCGTCCTAACCGCAACTGAAATTTTGCAGGCGATCCGGGAGTAAACGGTGAGTGGGGAGCGCTTGTAAAAAAAGCCCGGTCGGCGTCGCTCGACCGGGCTTTTTTTTGCTTGCTCTGCATTTAGCTATGAAACAGGACTTGTGAGGTTGTTTATCGTTTATCTTTTTGATTCTTCGTCTTCAAGTGATGTTGTTTGTCCGGGCATGAGCGATAAACCTTTTCCGGTCAAGCCGGGTTCGCGGGCCATAAGCTGACGTAAGGGCTTGAGGTCGGGCAGACCCAGCGCGGCCGAGAGGG
>CAYOLL010000211.1:0-9641 GCA_964404765.1 uncultured Gemmatimonadota bacterium
GTTCTTTCCGGCCGTCGGTCTGCTACAAACAGGTCGCCCCGATGGGGCTTGAAATGCGAAAATTATTTAGTACACGTTCCTTAGTGTTCTTGTGGCTTTGTGGCGTATCTTTGAATTTTTCAGGTCAGGCGATTGGCGGTTTCGCATTCAGACCGGTTTCTACAAAGGCCGCTAAATCATTCAGCATAAATTCTTCTAACAGATGTTGGCAGCGCCGGGCAAACGGCTGATACTTGTTGTCGAATTGATCGAGCGCGGCCACGCATTCCTGCATCCGCATGATATCGCCGCTGTCAATTGCCTTCTGCAGGGATTGCAGGATTTCCGCCGGCGGCCAGACCATTTCGGCGGCGACCTCAGCAACGGAATCGGCGTAAAGCCAGTGCAGTTTGAGGTGATGGGCCAGTTTGTCCAGCAAAATGGCCGTATCGACCGGCTTGGACAGAAATTCGACGCAGCCGGCCTGAAGCGCCTCGGCGCGGGTCGTTTTATAGGCATCGGCGGAAATAGCCATAATCTTGCAGTCGTTCAAATCCGGCAACGCCCGAATCTGCCGGGTCGCTTCCAGACCGTCAATGCCGGGCATGAGCAAATCCATTAATATGGCGGACGGGTGATGGTCGGCGGCCAGACGCACGGCTTGCTCGCCGGTTTCCGCCTCCAGCAGCGTGATGCCGAGCGGCTTCAGAATGCCACGCAAGACCATGCGGTTGACTTTGTTGTCGTCCACAATCAGGATGGTCGGCGGCGGACCCTGCAGACCGATGATGCGAGCCTTGGAAGGCGTGATCTCCTCGTCCGACCGGGTTGCGTCTAACCGCAACGGGACGGTAAAGGCAAAAGTCGAGCCCCGGCCCGGCGCGCTGACCAGGCGGATTTGTCCGCCCATCAGTTGCACCAGGCGTTGGCTGATGGTCAGACCCAGGCCCGTTCCCTGAGCTTTGGAGACGGCATTGCCTGCTTGCGAGAAATCCTGAAACAGCCGCTGCTGTTCTTCGACCGTCAGCCCGACGCCCGTATCAATAATTTCAAAGCAAAAATTCAGGCTGCTGACATCGGTGCGCTGATCCGCAGTCGTCATGTCCAGAGTCGAAATCCGCAGTTCTATTTGGCCTTGCGCGGTGAACTTGACGGCATTGCCCAGCAGGTTCAGCAGAATCTGGCGCAGTCGCTTTTCATCACCCAGGACAAAACGGGGCAAGGGCGTTGCCTCCGTCTGAATGAGAGCTAAGTTTTTGGCCGTAGCGCGGACCCGGATCAGCGCCATCAGGCCATTCAGCATGGCCGGCAGGTCAAACGATTCGATCAGCAATTCCACTTTACCGGCCTCAATCTTGGCCAAATCCAGTATATCGGTAATCAAGGTCAGCAGATGCTCGCCGCTGCGCTCGATGGTGTCTATGCTGGCCAAATAGATGTCCGGAAACTGGGGATCGAGCTTGAGAATTTGGGTAAAGCCCAGAATGCCGTTCAGCGGGGTGCGCAGTTCATGGCTCATGGCGGCTAAGAATTTGCTCTTGGCCAGGTTGGCAGTTTCCGCGGCCTCTTTGGCTTGACGCAGGGCTTTTTCTGTATGCTTGTGCTCGGTGATGTCAGTATGGGTGCCCAGCATCCTGAGCGGTTTCCCGACGGCATTGTAATCAACAATTTTGCCGAGCGAAAGAATCCATTTCCATTGGCCGTCTTTTGTTTTTTGTCGGAATTCAACGCGGTATTCGGAGGTCAGCCCGTTGATATAATCTGAGTATGCTTTTGCTGTATGCTCGTAATCATCAGGATGAAGGCGTTCAATCCATGCGGCATTCGTTTCCACAAACGTATCAGGATCATAGCCAAGCATCCGGGCGTATTCGGTATTAACAATGGCCATGCCGGTCTGGACGTTTAGATCATACAAACCTTGCTTGGCCGCATGAAGGGATAAACGTAATCTTTCCTCACTTTCGCGCAATGCTTCTTCAGCCAGTTTGCGGGCAGTAATGTCCCAAAAAATTCCCTGAATTCCACTGATCGCGCCGTTGGCGTCATAAATCGGAATTTTAATCACTTCTACAAACCGACTTTGTCCGGTCGTCATGACTTTATTTTCCTCGATCAACGTCAACGGTTGACCGGTTTCGATCACCTGTTGATCATCCTGTCTATATTTCCGGGCTAATTCCGGCGGATAAAAATCGTAGGCCGTCTTACCGAGCACATCATTCAAAGCCAGTCCCATCTCCGTTAGAAGTTTTTGGTTTAAAAAAGTCAGCTTACCATCGCGGTCAATTCGATAGAGATTTTGCGGCAGTGCGTCTACTAAGGATTGATAAAGGAGTTTGCTTTCCCGCAACGCCTCCTCCGCCTGTTTGCGCACGGTGATGTCCTGAATCGTGCCGACACGCCGGACCGGATTTAGTTGCGCATCATATTCGATAATGCCAAGCCCATGCACCCAGCGAACTGCTTTATCGTTGAATCGAATGATTTTGTATTCATAATCAAAGGGCAGCTTCTCGGATTCAACTTTGTTGTAGTAAGCTAAAAAATCTGTCATTGAATCAGGATGAATAAACGCCAGAAATCCTTCCAATGTGTGCGGATAGGGCTTTTCAATGCCAAGGATCGAGTACATTTCCTCCGAAATGCGCCAGATTCCAGTGCGTAAATCCGTTACATAATTGCCGATATGCGCCGTTGTCTGTGATTCGCGTAAAAGGCGCTCATTTTCCTGCAGCGCCACTTCCGCCTGCTTCCGCTCGGTGATGTCAATGGAAATGCCGGCAATGCCGATAATCCTGGCGTTGAGGTCATATAAGGCAAATTTGGTGGAGAGAAAAATGTGCTCGCCGTCAGGCAACGGCGTAGGCTCTTCAAATTGAAGTGTTTTTCCTGTTTGGATAACCCATTGATCATTGGCAATTGTTGCCGCGGCCTCATCCGGAGGGTGAAGATCATAATCCGTTTTTCCAATTAGATTTTCCGCTTTAATCTGAAACAGGAGTTCAAACGTTTTATTTACACTCACTATTTTCCCCGTGAGATCCTTAACAAAAAATAAAGCCGGAAGGTTGTCAAGATATGTCTGAAGCAAAAGTTGCTGTGATTGCAATGCCGTTTCCGCCTGCTTCCGCTCGGTGAGATCATGGATGGATCCGACCAGAAATTTTTTCCCGGAATTTTCAACAAAGCGTGTCTTTCTGGTGACGATAGTCCGGGTAAAGTTCCCCACCGTCAACGTCTCTTCGCGCAGGTCCGGTATACCGCTGTCGAGAACCTGCCGGTCAACTGCAAGAAAATGCGCCCGCTCGTCTTCCGGAACATTTTCCGCCAGCGTTTTGCCTATCACCGCGCTTTCATCCAGACCGAACATATTGTAGAAGGCGCGATTGGCCAGAAGGATGCGATGATCGTTATCTTTGACAAAGATGGGATCGCCGACGGTATTGAGAATGGTGATGATCCGCTCCTGTTCATCGCGCAGCGCCGCTTCCGCCTGTTTGCGCGCGGTGATGTCGCTGCCGGTAATGGTCACGCCACTGATTTCGCCGGCGTGGGTAAGGATCGGGCTAAAGCGATACTGAGCAAAGAAAGGCCGCTCCGTTAGCCGGCCCGGTACTTCAACCTGAAAACGCTCGCCGGCCAGGGCACGGTCATAATAACTGCGCCATTCGAGATCATAAACCGTGGGAATATTGGGCAAGTCGAGTAAGCTTGCTCCTTTTTCGATTTTTTGACCGGTGACCCGCGCCAGATTTTGCAGAAAGTTTTGATTGCCCACAATCAGCCGATAGTCGCGGTCAACGGACCAGATGCGGTCGGCGGTGTTTTCGATCAGGGCGGATAGATTGGCTTCATTTTCGTGCAGGGCGGCGTACTGGGCGGCTACCCGTTGTTCCAATTCGGCCTTGTAGCGGTTTAATTCGGCTTCGGCTTGCTTCCGATCTGTAATATCGCAAAACGAAACGGCCACGCCGTCGCCCAGCTTAACCGCCATATTGCGGAACCAGCCGGAGATGCCCTCCCCGTGATACTCGAACTCGACCTCATTGCCCTGGCCGGTTTCGACGATTTGCACATAGCGCTTGAACAATCTCTGATTTTCCCGATTGGTCGGTAAAATTTCCAGCAGGCGCCGGCCGATTAAAAACTCCGGTGGCTGCTTTAAGATTCGGCCGGCGGCAGGATTGACATACGTCCAGATAAAATCGACAATTTGTCCGTCCTGGTTACGGACGCTCCGCAACAGCGTGAAAGCGTCTAAGGAAATTTCCTGGGCGATGCGAAAAGTATCTTTGCTCTCGGCTAATTGGCGGGATCGTTCGGCCAGCAGTTCTTGTAGTTCGTCATTCAAATAATGGATTTTTTCTTCGGCTCTGCGGTGTTCCTGAATTTCCAATTCCAGTTGCTGATTCGTTTCACGGAGGTTGGCGGTGCGCTCCTGGACCTCTATTTCCAAGCTGACGTTGAGGGTATTGAGCGACCGGCGTGTAGCGCGTAATTGCCGGTTTAAAACGCCGAGTACGCCTGCCAAAACCAGCAAACAGGCGATACCCGCGCCAAAGCCGACCGCTTCAAACCGGTATTGCTCCCATAGCGTGTACTGGCGATTTTTGACGATACTTTCCGGCGGCAGGGCGGACAGGGGAATGTTCCAGCGCTGCAAGGCCAGGTGATCAAAAATAAAGCGATTGCTTTGTATACTTGTGACGGGGATGGCATAGACCGGCTCGCCGCGTAAGATGCGCAGGGACGTTTGGGCGGCGGCTCCGGCCACATGCTCGATGCTGTACATATAACCGCCGATCGTGCCGGCGCCGATAAACTGATCATATTTAGCGATGACCGGCACAGCGGAGACGCTCGTCAGTTCGCGCAGCACATCAATCGGCCGATAGTGAGCGCCGGCGGCGTCTTTAAACATGAGCTGGTAATAGATCGCCGCACTGGATGGTAGTTGAGCGGCCCGCCGCTTGATTTCGGGCAGCGGCAGTTGGCTCCAATCGGTCAGCAGGATATGGTTATCAAGATCATCTTTCAAATCTGCCAACGGGGTGTTAAATTCCCGGTCGGCGGGACCGACGCCCTGCACCAGCACAATTTCTTTTACGGCCGGCCGGGCCCCGGTCAGCCAGCGCAAGGCCTGCGTATGATCTTCCTCTGAAGCAATCCCGGTGACATCGGGCGGGAGTTGGCGGCCGGTCAGATTTTTGGGTAGAATATCGTAAAAGATTACAGGCGTACCCGGCAAAATATCGGCCCGCTGCGCCAGCCAGAAATCGAGCGCTACGGCATTGGCCAGCACAACCAGGCCAATTGTTTTTTGGGAATACTTGATTTTTAGCAGGTTGATTAACTGGGCCTGATAGGCGGCGTCGGGAAAGCGATTCAAGTCCAGATGCTCATAATAAACATCCAGCTTCAGATCGTGGGCTTGCGCAAATTCCGTGCGGATGGTCTGCACCGCCAGCATATTCTGAGGCAAGTCCGGTTGATAGGGAAATAGAAGCAGCACGGTTTTCTTGGGTTTTTCATCCGTTACCGCCGAATATGTCTGTTCTCCCCGCATAATGAATCCAAGAGCGAGAACAGCGATGCATAGCCATAGTTTTAAGCGAATGCGCATATCTTTAAGACCTTCCGTTTCAACTTGTTAAATCGTTCGATGCATTTTATCCAAAAAAGAAGGCATTGTCAAATGAAATTAAAAAGCGCGATTTCCGGTTGATCTTTTGCGGATAATCGCGTATAATCTGGCTGTTTGTCAACAACATGGAATTTTGCCGTTGGAGTAGCAAACTTTAGTTTGCCTTTGCGTGTAATTGCTCAAAAAGCGTGGGCAACCTTGCGAAGGCTTTACTGCAAAACTTGTGAAAGCGTGCACTGAAGCCTTCGCAAGCTTCGCAAGGTTCGGTCTACCATCACTTTTTGAGCAATTACCTTTGCGTTACGTAACCAAAGACCACGCAGTTACTTGCAAGCTGAAGCTTGCTACTCCGGTTTTGAATGATATGAACATGGATAGACAGGATGAACAGGATGGAAAGTCAAGTAAAAAAGTATTTTATCCTGTCCATCCTGTTTATCCATGTCGATAAATACCTGAACATGGATTAGAACGTATATGCTGGATGTGATCAAAGTTTTGATTGTCGAAGACAGTTTGACCCAGGCGATGCAATTGCAATACATTCTGGAGCAGCACGACTGTGCCGTCGTGGTGGCCAAGAACGGCAAAAAAGCCTTGCAAATGATCGCGCCGGAAAAGCCGTCCCTGGTGATCAGCGACATTGTTATGCCGGAAATGGACGGCTATGAACTCTGCAAGGCGATCAAGCACGATCCGGCCACGCGCGACATTCCGGTTATTCTGCTGACTTCCCTGTCCAATCCACACGATATTATCCGCGGTCTGGAATGCGGGGCCAACAGTTTTATCGTCAAGCCGTATAATGAGGATATTCTGTTTTCTCGCATCAGCGATGTGCTTTCCAACCGGCATTTGGGCGGCAGCGCCTTTTTACAAAACATTGGGATTGAAATTTTCTTTGACGGTCAGCGTTACAACATCACGTCGGATCGGGTGCAAATCATCAGCCTGCTGCTCTCCTCGTATGATACGGCCGTGCAAAAAAACCAGGAGTTGATCGAGGCCAAACAACAGGTGGAAGCCTCCAATAAATTGCTGGAAAAACAAAATCAGGAGCTCATCGGACTCAACGAGGCCATCAACGCCGAAAAAGAAAAATCGGACCGGTTGCTGCTCAACATTCTGCCCCGTGTCACCGCTGAAGAACTGAAGGAAAAAGGCAGCGCCACGCCGCGTTCGTATGAACTGACCACGATCATGTTCACCGACTTTAAAGACTTTACCCGCGTGGCCGAACAACTGCGGCCGGAGGAGCTGATTCAGGAACTGAGCCAATGCTTTTTTGCTTTCGACGAAATTATCGAGCGCTACGAATTGGAGAAAATTAAGACGATTGGCGACGCCTACATGTGCGCCGGCGGCATTCCCGTGCCCAACGCGACGCACCCGATGGATGTTGTCGCTGCCGGGCTGGCCATGCAGCAGTGGATGTCGATCCATAACGACGAGCGCGCCGCCCGCGGCGAACCGACCTGGGGCTTGCGTATCGGCATCCATACCGGGCCGTTAGTGGCCGGCGTTATCGGCAAGAAAAAATTTGTGTACGACATTTGGGGCGATGCCGTCAACGTGGCCAGCCGCATGGAATCCAGCGGCGAAGCCGGTAAAGTCAACATTTCCGGCAATACCTACGCCTTAGTAAAAGACTATTTTGACTGCGAATTTCGCGGCCAAATTTATGCCAAAAATAAAGGAAATGTAGACATGTACTTTGTTCACGTTCAAAAAGCGGGCGATGAAGACCTGTGGCGGACGCCGAATTGGCAGGAGAAAAATAATGACGGGGCATAATCATCAGCATTGGCTGCACTTTACAGTGGCCGAACAAGATTGCGTTTTAGCGCTGGAGAGCGTGGAGCGGATTATTCGCATTGTCGAGATCACGCCCCTGCCCGACAAAGCGCCGCTGCTGTTGGGTGTTATCAACTTGCAGGGGCAGATTATTCCGGTGATCGACCTCGGTTTTGGGCATGCCGCTGAACCGAACCCCGACGACCGGCTGATTGTGGTGAAAACACAGGGTCGTTTAGCCGCAGTAAGGGTTGATTATGTCCACGACGTGATTGCGCCGGGAAATGGTGAAATTTTTCCGGCCGGACAGCTCAATCAAAATCTCCACTACACGGACGGCGCGCTCAAGTTAAAGGATTCGATCTTATTGATCTTGAATCTTGACCATTTTCTGGCCGCCGCCGACCATCCGCTTAAAGAGAACACACCACAGGCAGGCGGTTTGCATTTGTAAGGTTGTTTAGACTGAAAGCTGAAAGCTGAATACTGAATACTGAAAACTGAATACTGAAATTATAATTTTTCGGGAGAACCGTGACACCGCATGTATCAATGCCTACATTGGAGCAGGTTAGCATCCTGGTGGAAGCGCAATTGGGGCTATATTTTCCGCGTGACCGCTGGGGCGACCTGGCCCGCAAGCTGGCCAAAGCCGCACCGGATTTTGGCTTTAGTGACGCGGAAGCCTGTTGCCGCTGGTTATTGGCCACTCCACTGAGCAAAAAGCAGATCAACATGCTGGCTTGTCACTTAACGATTGGCGAGACGTATTTTTTTCGTGGCCGGGAAGTGCTGTCGGCCTTTCAGGATGCGGTGCTGCGGCGATTGATTCAAGAGCGGCAGAACTCGTCACGCACACTGCGTATTTGGAGCGCCGGTTGTTCCAGCGGCGAAGAAGCTTATACCATCGCCATGATTTTGACCCAAACCATTCCGGATATTAAACGTTGGAATATCACGATTTTGGCGACGGATATCAACACCGACTCGTTGCATAAAGCGATTGCCGGCCGCTACCGCAGCTGGTCCTTCCGGGAGACGATGCCGCCTGAAGCCCGCGCAAAATATTTCCGCGAAGTCGGAGACTGCTATGAAGTTCTGCCGCACATCAGGCAAATGGTCACCTTCTCGCATCTGAATCTGGTCGAAGACTGCTATCCGTCCCTGGCCACCAATACGACGGCAATGGATATTATTTTCAGTCAAAACGTCATTATGTATTTTGCCGATGAGCGGCGGCGTAAAGTCGTGGAAAACCTGTATCACTGCCTGACCGATGAGGGCTGGGTAATTGTCAGCCCCAGCGAAGTGCCGCATTTGATTATCCCGCAATTAAAAATGGTCAATCTGGGCGCGGCGATTTTCTATCATAAAGAACCCGTCAGCCCTGCGACAGCGGCGATAATGCCACCGCCCAAAGCCCCGCTCATGCCGCCTGTTGAGACGCTCCAACGGACCGCAAGCTACACGCCGCCGGCTGCGCTTTTACCCGATTCTTTTGCGTCCCGGGCGCTGGGAAATGGCGCGCACTACACGCCACCCGGAAAAAGCGTTTTAGCCGAAGCGCGTCAGTTTTACAATATTGGTGAATATGGCCGCGCTGCCGAAATCCTGTTAAAATTTTTATCGGATAACGGCGCAAATGACGAGGCGCATTTTGCGCTGCTGATTCATGCCAAGGCGAATCTGGGCCATTTGGACGAGGCGCTGACCTGGTGTCACAAGGCGTTGGCGAATCATAAACTAAACCCGCATTTTTATTATCTGCAAGCCACAATTTATCAGGAAAAGGGTGATTTGAATGCCGCTGCCGTTGCGCTCAAGCGCGTTCTTTATCTGGACCCGGATTATACGCTGGCCTATTTTATATTGGGCAATATGGCCAGGCATGAAGGAAAAACGACAGAGTCCCGACGGCATTTTCAGAACGCCCGGGCTTCATTAAAAAAGTTTGATGCGGATGTGGTTTTGTCGGAATCGGATGGAATGACGGCGGGCCGCTTGCTGGAAATTATTGACGCGATAACATCATAACGCGGTAAACCGCAATTTTTAACCGCAAAGTTACGCTAAGTTTTTCGCAAAGTCTCGCTGAGTTTTCCTTTGTGAAACTCTGCGTCATACTTTGCGCAACGCTGCGGTAAACCACAATTTTTAACCGCAAAGTTCAGACCTCCTGATCCCATGCGCGGCTAAAAATCGTGAAACTTATTTCTGCAAA
>CAYOLL010000212.1:0-9538 GCA_964404765.1 uncultured Gemmatimonadota bacterium
GCACGTTCATGTGACCGGGCATCCGGCCGGCCACCGGGTGAATGGCGTAACGCACTTCCACGCCCTTGGATTCCAGAATGTCCTCCAACTCTTTGACCGCGTGCTGCGCCTGGGCCACGGCCATACCGTAACCTGGGGCGACCACGACGCTGCGGGCATTTTCCAGCATGATGGCCAAATCTTCCGGCAAATAGGCTTGCACGCTGCGGGTCTCCATCGGCCCGCCCTGGGCCTTGGTGATGGTGGCGCCCACACCGCCAAAGAGCACGTTCAGGAAGGAGCGATTCATGGCCTTGCACATCAAAATGGCCAGAATAAAGCCGGACGAACCGTCCAGGGTGCCGGCCACGATCAGCAGCTTGTTATTGAGCACAAAGCCCAGAGCTGCCGCCGATAGACCGGCATAAGAGTTCAGGATCGCAATGACGGTCGGCATGTCTGCGCCGCCAATACCCATAACCAGCAAAAAGCCAAAGATCAAAGCAAAAACGGTCAGGATCGGCACAATCAGGGTGTTAGCCGGATTCATGACCAGGCCAATAGCCAGCAAAATCGACACTACCAATACGCCGATGGTGACAAAGATGCGGCCCGGATAGATCAGCGGTTTGCCGGAAATGGACTCCTGCAATTTCAAAAAGGCGATCACCGAGCCGGTAAAGGTCAAATACCCCAAAATCATTTCGGCGGATAATACACCGGTGGTGAAAGCGTCCAGCGGATTGCCGGGCAAGGATTCCATAGGCACGCCGGAGGCTAAGGCATCGCGATAAGTTATGTAGCCGGGCAGACGCTGGAAATATTCGGCAGTGCCGATCAGGGCCACAGCCATAGATCCAAAGGCGTGGGACATGGCGGTTCGCTGCGGCACAGCAGTCATGGGCAGTTTCAGGGCGATGGGCACGCCGATAATCGCGCCCACGCCAACGGCAATAATCAACAGAACAATTTGATCTACCGGCGGATGCGCCATCAGTGTGGCGACAATGGCGATAACCATACCGGCCACACCGGCCTGATTGCCCCAACGGGACATTTTGACATCGCTCATCCACTTAAGCGAAAGGACAAAGAGCACGGCTCCCAAAATGTATAAGTATTGGACTAAGATTTCCATTATTTGCCTCCGTCGCTTTTCTTGAACATCTTCAAAATCCGTTCAGTGATCATGAAACCGCTAATGAAATTGCTGGCGGCTAAGGCAACGCCGATTGCGGCCAGAGCGGTGATGAATGTGGAGTTGCCGGGATAGGATAGCACAATCAGCGCGGCCACGACCGACACCGAAGAAATGGCGTTGGTCAGGGACATTAGCGGGGTGTGCAGCAGTTTGGATACGTGCAGAATTAGTTGCAGTCCCAGAAAAGTGGACAGCAAAAAGACCAGCACGTTGACCGCAATATCCTCTTGCGTAATCAGGGCGTGGGCGGTTTCGCCGGCAAAAGCGTTTCCGGCCAAACCAATAATGATAGCGACCACTAACCCGGCCGCGAGTTTAACGTATCGTTGCATTCAGGTTCCTCCTCTAAAAAAGTGAGCTAAAGTTAAAAGTTTAAAATGACTAAAGTTAATTCAAATTAGTCAAGGTACGGCAATTATCAAGTTATGGAAGTTATAAACATATCCTTCTACTTTGGAATGCCTTTCCGAATCGCCGTCGCAACCGCCGGTATCGGTGTTATAGTAGCGAATTTTTTCGTATGGCTGCCCTTCGGCAAGCGCGTTGAATCTTCCTCGAAGCATTTCTTGATCAGGACGGACAACAGCAACGGCGATTGAATCCGGTGGGTCAAATAGGGCGATATTCAGAAAAAAGCGGCCTGTGGAATCCGTCAGCGCAATATCGCGCGAATAAAACAAGTCATCTTCATCAGCAGCATCGCTACGAAGCACATGTTCGCCCCAGTTGTAACGGCCAATGGCCACCATAGTGAAATTCTTTTTTGATCCACCGCTCGAACGCTCAAGATGTCCGTCCAAGTTAAACTCATAATAAGGCGGTCGCTCAGGCTCCGTTGAGAAAAGCGCCATCGGCGCAATGAGTAGAATCAACGGCAAGAGAAACTTTTTACGCATCCTGTACCCCTTTCAAGGAAATTTGCCGATTGCCATTGATCCGCTTTCCTTTCTCTCAGCAAGGCATTGACCAGATTACCGTTACCTGATCCTTTTAAGCGCTTCATAGCTTCCAATGCTTTTTTCCGTTTGAGGGCTTTTAAACCCATGTCTTGATCTTCAAAGATGATGGTCAAACGGGTTTCCTCAGGCAATTTTAATTCATCCAGAATGGTTCCCAATTCACGCAAAGTTATATGTTCTAAAGCTGGCGACATATTAACTCCTTTCGCTAACTTTCGTCAGCAATTCGCTGGCGCGAAGGATCAAAATTCCATTGTATTCTTTCAAATCCAGCAAGTCCTTATCGCCGGAAACAATGTAGCTCGCTTTGCCGACAACGGCGCATTCTATAATTTTGTCGTCATCGGGGTCGCGGGGAACGGCTTTGAGCGTGTTAGAGATTGCAACCCGAAGTGAAAACTGGTCAACATCGGCCAATATAAATGCCTGTTTCAGGGTAGAAATTTTTCCTTTGACCGGCAATATTCTGGCCAATTCCGCTATAATTTCCGAGCAAGTGATGGAAACAACGCGACCTGATCTGGCCAGATCAAGACACCTTGCCGGACTTCCCGACCACAATGAACCGGAAAACAAAGTGTTGGCGTCAAAAACGACCCTCGGCTTCATTCAGGTTCATCCTCTTCGATCCAGCGAGCAACGAACTCCTCGCGTTCATCATCGGACATAGCGTCCCAATTTAAACCGCGCTCGGAGCAGACTTGCCGCATCCGCGTTTCCCCTTCCTGCATAATTTCAGCGCGGATATTTTCTTCGGCCGCCCGAACGTCATCGGCTAGTACAACAATGGCGCGTTTCTTCCGTTCAAGGGGCAACTGTCGAATCATGCCCATAACATGTTTTTCATTGTCAGGTTCCGCTGAACGCGCCTTGCCGGCCAGCAGATACAAAATTTTCTTCTGACTGCGCCCGGGAAGTTGCTCGAACAACTCAACGGCCTGTTTTTCGCTAATCGTTAAGGTCGGCATAAGGACCCTCGCTTTCGATTTCCACAACGTTGTTATTGCAACTCCTTCAATTCCAACACAAAGCCGGGCAGAACATCTTCGCCGGACAGCGTTTCGTCGAAAGATTTGACCACGCTGTTTTGACCATTGGCGCGATAAATATAGACCAATTCATTTTCGCGATCAATCAGCCAACCCAGACGACAACCGTTGGCCATCCATTCGTCCATCTTGTCCTGCGTTTCTTTGAGGCGATCTGTCGGCGACATCAGTTCAACCACAAAATCCGGGCAAATCGGCGCAAACTTTTTGCGCACATCCGGCTCAAGTAAATTCCACCGATTCAATGCAATCCAGGCGGCATCCGCAGCGCGCATTGCGCCATTGGGCAATGTGAAACCCGCCGACGAATCAAAAACTTTACCTAAATTCATGCGACGATTCCAAATGTAGAGTTCACCAGCAATATCTGCATTGTAAGAACCGGTTTCACTTCCAGTTGGGGCCATGATAATCAAATCTCCTTTCGCCGTGCGCTCGAATCGCCAATCGGTGTTATGGCGGCACAGGTCATATAATTGATCGTTAGACAGGGGAATTGACTTGGGAATTTCAAGCTCAATCATTTCCAGCATGGCATCCTCCTTGCAGTGGAATTACATCCCATAATGCTTCTTCAACATCTCGCTGCGAATTTCCTTTTGGTGGACGATCAGGCAGCCCTTGATAATATCGTCTTCCAGCTTCAGGTTGAAGACCTTGTTTTGCTTGTCCCAAAAGTGTTCGATCAGGTTGGTCAGGTTGCTGGAATACATCTGGCTGGCGTGCATGGCCACGCGCCCCGGCAGGTTTTCCGGCCCGATAATGCGCACGCCGTTGACGTCCACCTCCTTGCCTACTTCCGAACCTTCCACGTTACCGCCGGTCTCCACGGCCATATCCACGATGATGCTGCCCGGCTTCATGCCCGCCACCATATCTTTGGTGATAATGCGCGGCGCTTTTTTGCCGAACACCTGCGCCGTGGTGATCACAATATCGGAATCTGCGCAGAATTTGGCCATGCCCTGACGCTGCTTTTCCAATTGCTCCGGCGTCAGCGCTTTGGCGTAGCCGTCCTTGGTGCTGCCCGTCTCGCCCAAATCAATCTTGACGAATCTGGCGCCCAACGATTGAATCTGCTCGGCCACTTCCTGCCGGGTGTCGAAGGCATCCACGCGCGCGCCGAGGCGTTTGGCCGTGGCGATGGCCTGCAAACCGGCCACACCCGCGCCGATGATAAACACTTTGCACGGCTGAATCGTCCCGGCCGGCGTGGACATCATCGGAAAAATTTTGTCCGAACGCTCGGCGGCCAGAAGCACGGCCGCGTATCCGGCCAAACTGGCCTGCGAGCTTAGCGCATCCATTTTCTGGGCGATAGTCGAGCGCGGCAGCATCTCCAGACAAATCCCGCTGACGTTTTGCGCCGCCAGTTTTTGGATCAAATCCTTTTCATTAAACGGATCAAGATAGCTGATATGAATGCAGCCGGCCTTGATCCAGCCGATTTCCTCAACCGGTGGTTTGCGCAGGCGCAGCGCCATATCCGCCGCGCCAATCATGGCCTGGCGGTCTTTGTTGATTTTGGCTCCGGCCTTTTCGTAATCCGCATCTTTGTAGTTACAGGTCAGGCCCAGGCCGCTTTCCACTTCAATTTGCGCGCCTAACTTGACCAGCTTTTGCACCGACGCCGGAATCAACGGTATGCGCTTCTCTCCGGAGTGGGTTTCTTTTGGCACAACAATAAGCATGTTTCCTCCTCAATACAAGTATAACAATGTTAACCTACGACTACACGTTTGCCTCAAATAATAACCTTTGCCGCTCATTTTTCGATAACAATGCCAGTCCGGTCGCTTCCGCAATCATCGGCATCAACTTGTCCGGCTGAATTTCATTTTCCTGTCGAATCGTCACCAGGCGCACCTGTGTTCCAGCGCCGGATAAAAGCCCGTGCGGATCGTTCAACAATACGCCGTATTCAAAGCCCAGCGCCGCGCGATCCACCGTTGGCCATACAAAGCCGAAATAAGCCTTGCGCTTGCCCGCCGGAATTTTGTAGCCAATCAACTTCCAGCCCGGGTAGACGGTCTCAATCGCCGTCGGTACCGCGGCTTTGACCAGACTGCGCAGCCGATTGGCCAATACCTGAACCGGCGGCGGGAAATCGGCCAAAAATTGTTCCGGCGTCAAAATAGCGTCCGTCTTTTTCATGGCCGCTCCACCTTTTCGCACACCTTGCACTTTTGGCCGACAAATACCAGCACATAACCCTGCAGCGTCCGAATCGCCCGCGCCTCGTCCGTCGCCAGATAGCCGCGTAATTGCGCGATGGCCTTTTCTTTTACGGTCGCCAACTGTTTGGCCTGGCTTTTCTTCAGATATTTCAATTCCAGCGCAAACTGATAATCCGGAATCACCGGCGGCTTGTTCAGCAGCAACAAATCCACATAGCCGCCAGGCACCTCGTACTCGCTTTTGATAAAATACAAGTTGGACAGGCTCAAGTAGGCGCAAATGATGACCTTGATATATTTTTCGTCAAAATTCTTAAAATCCTGAAAAGACAAGGTGTGAAGCACATTTTCAACAATTGCGATAAAAGAGGCGGGGTGATTATGGGCGGACATTTCAATCAACGCCTGCGTAATTTGGTTTGTGTCAAATTTTAGCTGGTGCCGTTCGGAAATCAAATCGGCAAAATATTGCAAATATAAACCTTCGATAACGTAGTTTGGCATCGCAAACTTTAGCAGTGAAAAATACGCTTCTTTAATCGTGATAATACCCATGTAAAAAAGCAGCGAAACAAAGTTATCCTTACTAAACGATTTTTGCAGCGAAAATTGCGGCGTCAGGCCGGCGCTGAGTTCTTTGTTGATTAGCAAGTCGTTCAGTATCTTTAGATTCGCATTCAAATCGCCCAAATGAAACAGTCGCGAAACCTTGGTATAATCCGAACTGATGTTCGTATCTATCAAGTGATCCGGATACGCGAAGTCGCGGCTGCGCGTCGCTTTGCTTAAAAAATACAAAACCATGTCCGGATTAAAGACCGACTCCGCCGCCCGGGCGTGAAATAAATAACCGTTGTAAAAACGTTTCATATCGCTGTAAACGTATTTCAAATCGTTTTCGTCGGGCAAAACGGGTTTTAAAATACCCAAAGTCTCCGCTTCGGTGAAGCCCATCAAACTGTTAAATTCCGCTTCCAGCGATAGATTTTGCGCTATATTAAAACCGCTGGTCATGCTATCCAGCGTAATCGGCGTCACCCCGGTTACAAAAAGGCGATCCACAGTGCCTTCAAACGTGGCTGTTTTGATGGATTCGTAGAACTTGCGCACAAACCCCGTCTTGGAAATAATGTCAATAAAGTTGGTCGGATTAAACGACAGAATCTCGTTGGCAAAATGATCGTACTCGTCAATCAATATATAAACTTTTCGCGCAGTCGTCTTTTCAATCTGGCCAAAAAGTCCTTTTAAAATATCGGCAGGCTCGTGAACATCGCGCAAAGCCGCGTAATCAAAACCATAACGACTGCAAAAACTATCCACACCGGCCAGGGTGTTGATCCGAAATCCATCAAACGTCGTCTCCTTCGTTTCCGTATTGATCCGGCTGAACTCAAACTTCAACACCATGTAATTATTGGCATTGGCCGTCGGATGTCGGCCAATATAAAATTTGCCAAATAAATCTTGAAAACGATCCTTCGCCAACACGTCGTAATAATAGGACAACATGGACACAAAAAGACTCTTGCCGAACCGGCGTGGACGCAGGAAAAAAATATAGCGCTCGCCCAGGCTTTCAAGCTTTTCGATATAACATGTTTTGTCGACGAACACATAGTCGTTCAGAATCAGCGTTTCAAAATTGGAGACGCCGTACGGAAATCGTGTCATGTCGTCACCTTAGCTACTACCTTTTCGCACACCTTGCACTTTTGGCCGACAAATACCAGCACATAACCCTGCAGCGTCCGAATCGCCCGCGCCTCGTCCGTCGCCAGATAGCCGCGTAATTGCGCGATGGCCTTTTCTTTTACGGTCGCCAACTGTTTGGCCTGGCTTTTCTTCAGATATTTCAATTCCAGCGCAAACTGATAATCCGGAATCACCGGCGGCTTGTTCAGCAGCAACAAATCCACATAGCCGCCAGGCACCTCGTACTCGCTTTTGATAAAATACAAGTTGGACAGGCTCAAGTAGGCGCAAATGATGACCTTGATATATTTTTCGTCAAAATTCTTAAAATCCTGAAAAGACAAGGTGTGAAGCACATTTTCAACAATTGCGATAAAAGAGGCGGGGTGATTATGGGCGGACATTTCAATCAACGCCTGCGTAATTTGGTTTGTGTCAAATTTTAGCTGGTGCCGTTCGGAAATCAAATCGGCAAAATATTGCAAATATAAACCTTCGATAACGTAGTTTGGCATCGCAAACTTTAGCAGTGAAAAATACGCTTCTTTAATCGTGATAATACCCATGTAAAAAAGCAGCGAAACAAAATTATCCTTACTAAACGATTTTTGCAGCGAAAACTGCAGCGTCAGGTTCGCGCTCAGTTCCTTGTTGGTCAGTAACTCATTCAATGTTTCCAGATTGACGTTCAAATCGCCCAAATGAAACAGTCGCGAAACCTTAGTATAATCCGAACTGATATTGGTGTCAATCAGTTGCTTGGGATAGCGAAAATGCCCACTCTGACAGGCTTCGGTCAAAAAATACAACACCATATCCGGGTTATAAATCCGATTCGCGGCTTCATCATTGAATAAGTAGCCATTGTAATACTGTCGCAAATCATTTAATACCGTTTGGCGGGCGGCGCTGTCCAATTGGCCGCACGAAAGATCAAATAAATTGTGCGTTTCCGCCTCCGTAAAACCCATCATTTCATTGAAATGCGCCGACAACGACAGCGTCTTAGCGATATTAAAACCGCTGGTCATGCTATCCAGAGTAATCGGCGTCACCCCGGTTACAAAAAGGCGATCCACAGTGCCTTCAAACGTGGCCGTCTTGATGGATTCGTAAAACTTCCGCACAAACCCCGTCTTGGAAATGATGTCAATAAAATTGGTTGGATTAAATGACAAAATCTCGTTGGCAAAATGATCGTATTCGTCAATCAAAAGGTAAATTTTTCGCGTGGTTGTTTTTTCAATCTGGCCAAAAAGCCCTTTTAAAATATCAGCAGGTTCGTGTACGTCGCGCAAAGCAGCGTAATCAAAACCATAACGACTGCAAAAACTATCCACACCGGACAGCGTGTTGATCCGAAATCCTTCAAACGTCGTTTCCTGCGTGTCCGTATTGATCCGGCTGAACTCGAATTTAAGCACCATGTAATTATTGGCATTGGCCGTCGGATGTTGGCCAATATAAAATTTGCCAAACAAATCTTGAAAACGATCCTTCGCCAACACGTCGTAATAATAGGACAACATGGAAATAAACAGGCTTTTGCCGAACCGGCGCGGACGCAAAAAAAAGATATAACGTTCGCCAAGACTCTCAAGCTTTTCGATATAGCGTGTTTTGTCGACGAACATATAGTCGTTCAGAATCAGCGTTTCAAAATTGGAGACGCCGTAGGGAAATCGTGTCATGTCGTCACCTTAGGTTCTACCTTCTCGCACACCTTGCACTTTTGCCCGACAAATACCAGCACATAACCCTGCAGCGTCCGAATCGCCCGCGCTTCATCGGTCGCCAGATAGCCACGTAGTTGGGCGATGGCTTTTTCCTTTACGGTCGCCAACTGTTTGGCCTGGCTTTTTTTCAGATATTTCAATTCCAGCGCAAACTGATAATCCGGAATCACCGGTGGCTTGTTCAGCAGCAGCAAATCCACATAGCCGCCCGGTACTTCATATTCGCTTTTGATAAAATATAAATTGGACAGGCTCAGGTAGGCGCAAATGATGACTTTGATGTATTTTTCATCAAAATTCTTAAAATCCTGGTTTGACAAATTTTTAAGCAAATTCTCCACTACGGCGACAAACAAATGGGGGTCATTCTGCAAAGCCAGACCGGTGAGCGCATTTTCGATCACAACCGTATCGAATTTGATTTGATATCGCTCAGCCACTATTTTGGCTAAAAACTTGAGATACAAATTTCCGATGACATAATTGGGCGTTTTAAAGGTCAATTGCGCTAATTTTGACCCATGAATGGTGATAATGCCCATATAATACAGCAGCGAAATAAAATCGTCGCGTTCAAACTCGCGCTGCAACGAAAACTGTGCGGTGAGATTGGCGCTTAATTCTTTGATCGTCAACAACTCGTTCAGCACACTCATGTTAGCATTCAAATCGCCCAAATGAAACAGCCGCGAAACCTTAGTATAATCCGAACTGATATTGGTGTCAATCAGTTGCTTGGGAT
>CAYOLL010000213.1:0-9518 GCA_964404765.1 uncultured Gemmatimonadota bacterium
GGTGGTACACTTTTGGTGCCGATTTTTGGTACACTTTTAAATGCCTATTGACAAGCATTCATTTTTCACCTCCGATTTTAAGGTTGACCAAGCCAATTCATGATTTCCTCAGCATAATTATCCCCATTATATGGAGCATTATAGTTTCTGATCCAATCAGGGTTTTCCGCGTCGCCGTTCCAGATATAATAATAGCCACCCCCTCTAAAAATACACAGTGCGTTTTTTTCGTGTTCAACACTTGTCAAGTTCCTTAAGCCCGGATGATCGTCCCGTCGTGCTCGAACCCAATTTTTTGATTGCTGAACATTCCCTTCAACAACGCCCACTCCAGTCTCTGTATTAAATAACCAACTCCATGCTCTCTCAATTTCGAGTATTTGATCCCGATCTCTTACTGCAACCATCATAATACCAACATGGCTGCCATTATCCGAAGCACTCTCAAGCGGCCAAAGATCAAGGCGATTAAATTTTTCTTTTGTCCAGAATTGATACCCACCAAAACTTTCTACATGAGCAATCCCCACACAAAGATTAGGAGTTCCACCCGGGTTAGATTTTATCTATCCATAAAGCTTGTGTTTTCAGTGTTATCCGTTTCTATTCTCAATAGTTTAAATGCCATCCGAATCGGGAGATGCGGGGCGTGTAAATCCGTTTGACCGGGGGGCCGGCCTATGAACGATGCCGAATTGTTTGAGGGTACGCAGGTTAATGGAACGCACACAGCCAAAATTAAGCTATTATTGAAGCAAAGCTGTGAAGTCAGGCAAACCGACCCGGCCAGGGCTGTGGAATACGGTGAGCAAGCGTTGCATTTGGTTCGTGAAGCCCAATCGCCTTTAGACGAGGCTGAGTGTCGGCAAACACTGGCGCGGGCTTTAGTTGCCGCGGCAGATAATCAGGGTGCTCTGGGCCATCATCAAAAAGCTTTGCAACTGCTGGAATCCATCCGTAACAAGCCGGCGGCAGCGGGCGCGTACACATTGATTGGTGAGACCTATCATCGTTTAGGCCAAAGCAGTTCGGCGTTGCAAGCGTTGGAAAAAGGTTTGCAGTTGGCCCGCGAATCCGGCGCTACGGAGCGCGAGGTCGAAAGCTGCCGGGCTCTGACCGATTTTTATGCCGCACAAAAGGATTATGAGCAGGCGCTCCGGCATAGCCGCTATGCCCAGACGCTGAAAGACACGCAGTTTAAAGATCAGTTACAGCGGGCGCATAAAGAGATTGGCGAGCTAAAGCAGCAAGCCACATTTGCCCGGCTGGCTGACGGTTTAGCCGCAGAAGTGGGCAAACCGATCAATACCTGTCTGACCGCTTCGACGCTGCTGATTCAAAACACGGTGCAGTTGGCCCACAAGTACAAAAATCACTTACTGGAACCATCGGATTTTGAGCATTTTCTGCAATCGGCCTATAACACCGAGCGTCAGTTGATGCAAAATGCCCGTCGCGCCGGCGAGCTTTTGGAATGCCTTATCACTCCGGACAGCGACGCCACGCCGCGCGAGTTTAGTCTCAAATCTCTGTTGCGCGATATTAGCCGCGCGATTGTCGGCACAGACCGTCAAAAGACAATTCGGATTCAGGTGGAGTGCGATGCCAATCTGATTTTAAACAGCTATCCTGAAGTGTGGGTGCTGTTGTTGGCGCAGTTGATTGAAAATTCTTTAGCCCATGGTTTTAAAAACCGCGACAGCGGCACAATCAAGGCTACGGCGCGGTTTGACAAAGAAACGCTGCTGCTTGAATATCAAGATAACGGCAGCGGCATTTCTGCGGAATTAGTTGCGCGATTTAACGCCCGGCATTTTGAGGAAGACGGCATTTTTGGATTGGCGATTATTGCCCAAATTGTGGCGCGGCGCTTAAACGGCACGGTGACCTGCCACAGCGACCCGGATGATGGCGCAATGTTTAGCATTCTCCTGCCGGTTACCGCCGGCCTGCTCCGGCTGCGACAGCCGACCGATCAGGATGAAAATACGGTTCTGGGCAATCTGGACGGCACGTTTGTTTTTAAAACAGCGGGTGAATCACCGATTTTTTCGGCTGGCGCAGCCGGCGATGAGCTTGAGGCCGAAGCGGTGGAACCAGCGGCCCACGCTTTAACTTTAACAACAGGCGGCGCTGCGATAGAAGCGGATGAGATTGTGGTCGAAGCCGCTGCAAAAGAAACCGTGGCGGAAGTCTTTAAAATCTTAACCGTTACCGCCGTTTCCGAAGTGCATACGCAGGTTCATCTGGCATTGGAAAGCAAGCGTATGCCCGGTAAGTCACTCCAGTTTTTTGACGCCTATTCCGAAAACGAGGCGCGGACCCTCATCCAACAGCATCCGGATACGGCGATTCTGGTTGTGGATGAGCAACTGGAGCGTCGGCGCGGATTGGATTTCATCAAAGCGATCCGGGCTGAACTGCAGAGCAGGCCGCTGCGGGTTATTCTCTATTCGACCGCCCCGACTGCCAATTTGGATGAAAAAATGTTGACCCAATTGATTGACGACTATTTAACGTCGGCGGACCTGCAGCATGATCGTCTTTTCAAAACAATCGCGGCCAATATCTCTACCTATAAAGCTTTAAAATCCAGTGAAATTATCCGGCAAGATCTGGATAATAAATTGCAGACTAAAATCATGGAGTTTCAGGAAAGCCTGATCGCCATGAAGCAGGAAATCACGGCCCGTCGATTAGTGGAGAAATCGCTGCGCCGGCTTAAACACGCCATTGACGCCGTAGAAGTGGGCGTCACGATTACCGATCCCGACGGGACGATCATTTTTACCAATCCGGCGGATGCCCGAATGCACGGCTACGAAGTCGAAGAGCTTTTGGGCAAACACGGCAAAATTTTTGGCGTCAAAGGCTGGGTCGATCCGCCGGAAAAGCCTAAAGAAAAAGCCAAAGACAACCCGGATGCACGCTTGGCACAGTTTACCAATTGGGTGCGCGAAGCGGTTAACTATCGCAAAGACGGCGGTGAATTTCCGGTGCGCCTGATCTCCAAGCATATTAAGGACGCTAACGGGCACATTATCGGCGTGGTGACTGTGGGCGAAGATATTTCCGGGCAAAAGCGCAATGAAGAAGTGCTGCGGCTGGCTCGGGAGAAGCTGGAAGCTTTTCGGGATGATAAACTGCGGATCGCCGATATATTGGCGCAGCAGTTGCGTCAGCCGCTGGAAGTTGTTCAAAAAGCCACACGCATGGTGTCAGAGACGAATCAGAGCTGTTTTTCTACCCGGCAGGTTCGCCATCTTTTTGCGCTGATTGACGAGATGAGCGAAAAAATGCTGACCCTGACGCGCAATCTGGAAGCGCTGAATCGGATCGAAGCCGATCAGGCGACCTACAATATCCAAACGTTCGACTGGCGCCTTGTCGTCTACGAGGCCGTCAAAAAGATGCAGCCACTGGCCGCGGCAAAAACCCAGGAATTAAGCTACAATTTTCCAGCCGCCGCTCTGCCGATAGAGGCCGATTTAATCGTGACTGCCGGAATTGTGGAGCATCTGCTATCCAATGCCATCAAGTTTTCGCCGTCCGGCACAGTCATCTTGCTGACGTTGACATCTGTTGAGCACGGCGTCCGACTTGCTGTGGCGGATCAGGGCCTGGGGTTGCTGGAGGATGATCTGACCAAGCTTTTCCATAAATATGAGCCGCTCAGCGCACAACCCACCGGTGATGAATATTCCACCGGCCTGGATTTGGCCGTCGTATACCAACAGGTTGTGGCGATGAAGGGGGCCATTTGGGCGGAAAGTTCGGGGCGTAACAAAGGCAGCACATTCTATGTGGAACTGCCATGTCCAACGACTAAAAAATGGGGCGCAGACGGACCCTGATCAGGCGGAACCAATTGGGCCTTGTGGCGTAAAAATTGCGTTAAAAACTATGGCTCAATCAATTGAATTGTTCATAATTTTTGCCACAAAGACTCTAAGGCACAAAGGGATAACAAGTTATAGAGTTCATTCTCAAAAATATATTTTTGAGAATATTTTTTTTTCAAAACGCCTGAACCCTTATTTTATAAGCCTTTGTGACTTGGTGACTTTGTGGCCTGAATTACTCAGGATCATCATCGGGAGGTTTTTTTATGAATGGCGCTAAAACCGTTTTATTTATGACCGGGCTCATTGTACTTTTTGTTGTGATCGGTAGTCTTGTCGGCGGCCGCAGCGGAATGTGGATTGCCTTTGCGCTGGCGACTGTTTTGAATTTTGGCAGCTATTGGTTCAGCGACAAGATTGTTTTGCGCATGTATGGCGCAACACCCGTGACCGAACGCGAGGCGCCGGAACTGCTCGGGATCGTGCGCCGGTTGACCCAACGAGCCGGTTTGCCAATGCCGGCCGTTTATATTCTACCGGAGCAGCAGCCAAATGCTTTTGCTACCGGACGTAATCCCGAACATGCCGCAGTTGCTTTCTCAGAAGGGATTTTAAGGACACTAACTCTGGATGAATTAGCCGGCGTTGCCGGGCATGAGTTGGCCCACATCAAAAATCGTGATATTTTGATCAGTACTCTGGCGGCCACATTTGCCGGCGCCATCGGCATGTTGGCCAATATGGCGCAGTGGGCGCTGATGTTCGGGTTTGGCCGCAGCGATGACGACGAAGGCCCAAACCCGTTAGCAATGCTGCCCCTGATTATTATTGCGCCAATCGCCGCCATTATTATCCAAATGGCGGTCAGCCGCTCGCGGGAGTATATCGCCGATGAGGACGGGGCGCGTATTGCCGGTTCGCCGCGCGGTTTAGCCAATGCCTTGCGCAAGCTGCATTACAGCGCCGCCCAAATTCCGGGTCCGACCAATCCCGGCACTGCGCATCTATTCATCGTCAATCCGCTGTCCGGCAACAGTATCATGAATTGGTTCAGCACCCACCCGCCGATGGAAGAACGCATCAACCGCCTACAAGCCCTGCGCGTTTAAAAAAACCGGCATCTGCAAATGGAACGGATTATCTTTGGCCTGCATCCCCGAACAGCCTGGTGAATTGCAGTGTTTTATGCATTTAACCGACAGGTCGGAAAAAATACTTGACAAGCCTGATAGGGTACGCTACAATAAATTTTTATAATTACTGTACTTTACGTATGTTATAAATTTTTTTTAACCTAACGCTTTAAGATAGGTGTATCCAATATCCTGACAGATGTTGTCATCCTTCGGAGGCCGCTATGCTGAATCTGTTAAGCCGTTGTACAATTTTTGTTTCCCTTTTCGTTATGTTGCTGAGCAGTTGCTCACCGCCACCGCCACCGCCGGAAATTAAGAAAGAATTTCAGGTAGCGGAGGCTGGCAAATATATTATTGAAGAGCATAAGGCTCGCAACTACGGCGATACGTATGATAACGTCAAAAAGGGCCTCAAGTTTTTAGAAGTCGGTATGTTGGATGAGGCTGAGAGTGAGTTCAAAACAGCGCTGGAATTTAACCCAAAGTTTGTAGTGGCACATATCAATCTGGGGCGAACATATCTGGCCAAGGAAATGCTCCATCACGCTATTGAAGAGTTTGACATCGCCATTCATCTCGATCCGGGTATTGCTAAGGCCCATTATTATCAGGCGATAGCCTACGAAAAAATGGGGCAAAATGAAGAGGCTATCCGCTCACTGCGTAATGCGCTGGAGCTGGACTCTAACCTGACCGACGCCAGCGATATGTTGCAGCGGCTGTTGGGTGTGAGCGTTGAAGAGCGCACGCCTAATCTGGGTAATTTGTATATCGTTTCCGTTAATTCGCAGCCATCTGGGGCATCCGTGATGCTGAATCGGGAGTTTAAGGGCAATACCCCGCTTACGTTAAAGATGGATTTAGCGACGATGAACCAGTTGAAAGTCAGCAAAGAAGAATACGTTGTTGACCATCAAGACTTAAAGTTTAATGATGACAAGACGGTCGAAATGACGGTCTACTTAATTCGGAGCGGGCAGGAACGCAGTAAGACGGTCATGTCCGATGCCGGCGGTCTGCGGCTTGTGATTGACCCAATTCATTTTGACTTTAATTCCGCAGTGGTTCGTTCGGACTCCTACGGGACACTGAATAAAGCCGGCGAGGCGCTGCTGAATTTTCCGGCGTATCATGTTGCTGTTGAAGGCCACACCGATGATGTCGGCACTAACGATTACAATCAGCGCCTGTCCGAAGAGCGCGCTCAGGCTGTAGCGGAGTATCTCGCCCGTAATTTCGGCATCGAAGGCTCACGCTTTCATGTCAAAGGTTATGGCGAAGGCTATCCTGTGGCTGATAATAAATCGGAAACCGGCCGGGCCTTGAATCGCCGCACCGAGATTATCATTTTGACCAATGGCGCAAGCAGCGGGCGATATTAAGCCGACCTTGACTGAAATGACAAGATGATAGAAACGCATGGCGCGTTCTCAGGTAAAGCTTGGGACGGGTCATGCGTTTTTTGCATTTAAAGTCGTTGACAGAGGAACATTTTGCGATTACTTTGTATATGAAGACAGTGCATCAATTGATACTTTACCGGCGATCATGAATCTGATGGAGGTTTTGCGATGAAAACAAGCTGGAAATTAACGATGTTAATTTTGACAACCGGAATTATTCTTTCCGGCTGCTATACGGTTTTAAGGCATCCGCGAGCCGGCAACGACGCGGGCTTGACCTCGGATTACTACGATCCGGATGCTTGTTCACAATGCCATGTAGATCAATCATTTTTTAATTATAGCTCCAATGATTACTATGGCCATTATCAACCGCTGCTGGACTATTACAGCCGGCCGTGGTGGTGGGATGCCTACTGGGGCGATGAATGGTATTACGACGCAGATGGCGGCTGGCGACCGGAAGGGATACGCGATCCGGGCAGTGATCGGGGCGGTTATTTTGGCACGGGCAGTTCCGGCGCAAGCCTGGCGCCCAGCCATACGGTTACAGCTACAAAAACCACTAACGAGACCCGGCAAACCGCAGCACCGAGTGACGGACGGGTTCGCAAGGAAGAGCGCAGCGCTAAGCCAAAAGAGGAAACAAAGCCAAAGGCCGATGACGACGCGCAAAAGACAGCTAATCCGGCTGATAACGCGCAGCCAAAGCCCGAAGAATCGGCTCCCGTACCTCGCTAACACTTGATTCTTTTTATTAATGGACTTTACCTTTACGGGTGGAGTCCATTAATTTTTTCGGCACGATTTTTTGGTGGCATTATAGTGTTGGTAAAACCAAACCTTGCGAAGCTTGCGAAGGTTAAACTTGCAGCGGAAGTCAATATTTTCAAGGCTTTCACAAACTTACAGGCGGAAACCTTCGCAAGGTTAGCCAGCGGTTATTGAGAAGTTACCAATCATCCTACTAACATGGAGCGTAATTATGAGAACAATTTTATTCTTTGTATGTTTTGTCAGCTTAGCTTCCGCCTCGATAGCTCAAGGGGTATTGCGCGAAGCTATTACGGTCGGGGCGGATTTTGGCGTGGGAGCTCGGGCCATGGGCATGGGGGGGGCGCATGTGGCCACGGCTTCGGATGCCAGCGCTATGTACTGGAATCCGGCCGGGCTTGTTTTTTTGCGCCGAATAGAGCTGGCAACAACTTTGAGCCGGGAAAGCAGCAAAATTGAAACCCGCTTTTTTGACGGATTGGCAGAGAATACGGAACATAGCACCCGGCTTAACTCTATCGCACTGGGCTATCCCATCCCGACGTTACGTGGCAGTTTGGTTATTGGCGCGGCGGTTAACCGGGTTCATAGCTTTGATCAAACCTATATCCACGAGGGCTACAATACGCGCCTTGACTTTCAGATTGAAGACGGCGATACCGTTTTTACCTCCGGCGATAGTTACGAGCGTGAGACCCAGACTTCAAGCGGCGGGCTATATACCTGGGTTTTGGCCTGCGCAGCCGATGTTTCCGAGCAGCTTTCACTGGGGCTGGCTTTAAACATCTGGGATGGCACATATAAAGGCGTTTTTGCGCTCGATGACACCGATCAACACGATGTTTGGTATTTTTCCGACGAGCATTTAACCCAGGAGGATGATTTTGATCTGGATGGGTTTAATGTTAGTTTTGGCGGGATTTATCGGGCGACGCGGCGCTTGAATTTTGGCCTGGCGGTCAATTCGCAAGTTACACTTAGCTATGATGGTGAGCAGAAGGAGACCTTCAGCCGCGTCTGCGACGAAAGCGCTGATAACAATCAGTGTAATGAGGGTGACTATGAAGACTATTATACGTTTTCGGATTCCAAAATTCCCTGGACGTTTAGCTTTGGCGCGGCTTATACGGAAAAAATGTTCAAACTGGCTTTTGACGCCAGCTACGCCGATTGGTCGGAGATTGACAAAAACCCGTTAGCGCAAGATTCCCGCTATAAAGAAACGCTTAAGCTCCGGGTCGGCGCTGAGACAATCATCCCCCACTCACCGGTTCGGTTGCGCGCTGGATTATATTCAGATCCGTTGCCTTATCAGGGCACCAAGATTGATAAGGATCGCCTCTTTGTGACGGTTGGTTTCGGCTTTTTGCTGGACCGCATTTTTGCCATTGATGTGGCTTACGTAACCGGTAATTGGAAGCGGGTTGATCCCAATTATCAATATGAGGCCAAAAACACTTCCAGCCGCCTTTTTTTGTCGGGCGCGTATCATTTTTAACCGCAAATCCAATTGACGGAGGTACAAATGACAAGGTACCGTGCGCTTGGTCAACTTACACTTGTGGCGATTGCGCTATTGGCTTTTTCGGCTGAAAGTTTTGGGGACGAAAAAGTGGTCGGGAATTTCCAGAAAGTAAGTTTTAAATCGGACGACGGCCTGGAAGTGACCGCAGATTTGTACATGCCGCACAAAATAACCGCGCCGTTTATTGTCCTGTTTCATCAGGCGCGCTGGAGCCGCGGCGAATATCGCGAAATTGCGCCCAAACTGGTGGAACAGGGCTTTAACTGCATGGCAGTCGATCTGCGTTCTGGTGACGAGGTGAACGATGTGGACAACGAGACCTTTAAGCGCGCCGCCGCAAAGAAATTAGCTGTTGATTATTTAGATGCTCTGCCGGATATGGTCGCTTCCGTTCGGTTTGCGAAAGAAAACTATGCCAAAGGTAAGCTTATTGTATGGGGCAGTTCTTATTCGGCAGCGCTGGCGATTGTTGTGGCCGGCGAATATCCCGGATTAATCAATGGCGTCGTGGCTTTTTCACCGGCAGAGTATTTTGAGCGCGCCGGCAAAGGTGATAAATACATTACCAATGCCGCAAAAAAAGTGGATTGCCCGATATTTGTCACCTCGACCAAAAACGAGAAGGATAAATGGCAAGCTATTTACGGCGCGGTTTTGTCAGCGGATCGCGCGTCGTTTTTGCCGGAGACCGAGGGCAATCATGGTTCGCGCGCTCTGTGGAGCCGCTTCGAAGACAGTGGCGCATATTGGCAAGCTGTCGACAATTTTTTAACAACTCATTATTTACCTCACGTTCGCTAATTTTCAAGTATCTTTTTAAATTGTGCCTGATCGCCAC
>CAYOLL010000214.1:0-9504 GCA_964404765.1 uncultured Gemmatimonadota bacterium
GCGTCTTTAGCGTCAATTGCGACGTTTGCGTTAAGATTTGTGAATAATTCAGGGATTCCTTCGGAATGACACCGTGCTTCAAATGCTAAATTTGCCAATTGGAAAGGAGTAGCGCTAAACTATCTTATCGAGCAATGGTTGCAGACTATGAATCCGTACCGGCTTCTGCACAAACCCCAACGGCTTAAAGTCGCCCAGACGCGCTTCTATTTCCCGCGGCGAATAGGCTGTCATAATGATGATGGGAATGGGGTTGACGGCGCAAATCGCGCGGGCGGCGGCGATGCCGTCCATCTCGCCGGCCAGGGAAATATCCATCAGGATAAGATCGGGCCGGATTTCGGCTGCCGCTGCGACCGCTTCTTCACCGGTGGCCAGCTTGCCGCAGACGGTGTGGCCGCCTTTTTGCAGCTCGCGCTGGGCGCTCATAGCAATAATCGTTTCGTCTTCAACTATCAAAATTTTTAAAGATCGTCCCATGTTAAACCCTCCGGGCATAGATAGCGCCAAAGCGGAGCCGGCAAGCGACACCGTCCCGCACTTCAAAGGTGATTTGGCCGCCAAGCTGCTGTTCGACCAGACTGATAATGGTTTGTAAGCCCAGCGTTGTCTGGCGGCGAAAGTCAAAGCCGGACGGAACACCGATGCCGTTATCGGCAAAATCAATTTCCACCGTATTGTTATCGGCCGGGCGGAGTTTGATTCGGATTTCACCGCGCCGGTTGTCGGGGAAGGCGTATTTTAAGGCATTGGACAGCAACTCATTCAGGACAAGCCCGCAGGGAATGGCCGCGTCAATTAAAACAACCGCCGGCGCCAGGTCAAGCTGCAAGCTAATCTGGCCGGGATCGAGACTATAGCTGTCCAAAATGACCGGCGACAGTTCTTCAATATAGTCGTGCAATTGAATCTGCGACAAGTCTTTGGCCTGATAAAGCATTTTGTGCACCAGCGACATGGAGAGAATGCGGTTTTCCATATCGCGCAGAACATTTTTGACCTCGACATTTTCGGTGTTTCCGGCCTGGAGCGACAGCAGCGAGGTAATGACCATCATGTTATTTTTGGTGCGATGGTACAGTTCGCGCAGCAGCGTTTCTTTTTCGCGCAGCGCCTGGCGGAGCTGCTCTTCCGCCTGTTTACGTTCGGTAATATCGTATAATATAACGAGATGAACCCCATTCAGGCTTTCACTCAGGGCGCCGGCGCTGGCCAGAGCTGTTCGGGTTGCGCCGTCTTTGCAACGGATATTGATCTCGATCGGTTCAAATGCCGCTCCGGTTTGACGGGCTTTTTCCAGCCGCGCTTGCCAGCTTGTGGCGACCCAGACGCGATAGTCCGGATCGGGATAGGCGCGTAGCCACCAGTCGGCAAGGGTAGGAATATCCTGCAAAGTGTAGCCAAAAATCTGTGTAAAGGCCCGGTTCAGGCAAACAATATTTTGCTGATCATCGTTCAAAGCATACGGCACCGGGGAGAGTTCGATGATGTTACGAAATTTGGCTTCACTTTGACGCAGCGCATCTTCGGCCTGTTTGCGCTCGGTGATGTCTCTAAAATTGAATAGCGCGAACCGCTCGCCTTTCATCGAAACGGGGGCTACCGACACCAGGCCGCGGCGGCGTTCGCCCGTTTTTCTAACAACCTCTAATTCAAAATCCGGCAATAGATGGCCTTGCTGAAGCTCTTCAAGTCGTTCCTCACGTTTGGCATCGGTGACCATGCCGAGTTCGATGGAAGTCCGACCGACAATCTCGTCTAAGGTATATCCGGTCAAATCCAAAAATTTCTCGTTGGCTTCAACAAAACTCCAGTCTGGCATGCGGTTTAGCGCAATCGCCGTGGGGCTGGCATGAAAAATGTTATAGAAAAGCCGCTGCGATTCCTGCAAAGCCGCCTCGGCCTGCTTACGTTCGGTGATATCAACGGTAACGACAGCAACACCGCCATCGGGCAGCGGCGCAGCATGGACCAATGTCCAAATGACGGAGCCATCTTCTTTCATAATGCCGGTTTCGACATTTATAATCGGGCGCTGTTCATGGGCGGCTCGGACGCTGGCAAACTCATTTGGAGGCTTGGGAGTACCGTCGCTGCGGAGATATTTCGGCAGCCTATACTGCCCGGCCAACAGGCTCTCTTTGGTGATAGACAAAATGGCTTCCAGGGCCGGATTCATGTCTGTAATCCGACGTTGACTGTCCAGAATGGAAATACCTACCGGTACAATATCAAAAATAGTGCGAAATCGGACTTCACTCGTCCGTAATGCTTCTTCCACCTGCCGACGCTGCTTTTCCGAGGCGATGGTATCCAGGGCAAAGGAAATGTCCAGGCTCATTTCATCCAACAGACGCTGTTCCTCCTCGGCCACAAAGAAGTTGGCATCCGTGGCGTACAGATTTAACAGGCCGATGACGTGCCCGCGTTGCCGAAAAGGAATCGCCGCCGCCGAGAAAATGCCGTTTTGAACGGCAAATTCCCGCCAATGGCTCATGCGCGGATCGGTTTGAATATTGTTGCTATATTCAACCTGACCGGAATGCATGGCTAAGCCGGTTAAGCCTTCTTTGAACGGCATTTCCTCCGGGTCAATGGCGCTGAAGGGTAGGGTATATTGTTCATCACCGGCGATGGCCGTCAGCAACAGACGGCTGTGGTGCGGCTCGCGCAGACCGATCCAGGCCAGGCGGAACTCACCAAAATCGTGAGCAATTTGGCAAATGCCTTGAAAAAGTTCCAGTCGCTCCTTAACCCGCACAATCATCTGATTGACCTGGCTCAGCACCGCGTACAGTCGGGTTAAATAGTGGACGCGCTGCTCCGCCAGTTTGTGCGCCGTCACGTCACGGCTAGTGCCCAGAACGCCGATAATCTTGTCGTCGGCATCCCGCAGGGGCTGTTTGATGGTGTCAAAATAGAGAATAGCGTCGCCCACATTGGCCGGATCGTTGGGATTATGGACGGTTTGGCCTTGCAGGGCCAGGCGGTCGTCGTTTTCAAAGCCGCGAATATTTTTGGCCGGATTGCCTTTAATCAATTCGGCATCCCAGCCGTTCTCCAGATCGGTCTTGCCGTAAATTTCTTCCGGTTTTTTGCCGATAGCGGCGGCAAAGGCGGCATTGCACAAGATTGTTCGCAGCTCACGATCTTTAACAAAAATCAGATCGACGGAGGAGTCAATGATATTTCGTAAGAGCCGTAAATTGTCGCTCAGCGATTTTTCGACCAGCTTACGCGGGGTAATGTCCTGGCCAATTAATGTTAAGCCGGTTACCCGATCCTTTACCCGCACCGCGCCAACCCGGCTATAATACCAGGCAGGCTGACCGCCTTCGCCTTCGCCAACCGTTTCCAACTCTTGCGGCTGGCCGGTTGTCAACGCCTGATTCAACATAGCTTCATAAGCAGCGCGATGTTCCGGCTGAATCCAGTTCAGGATGGGTGTGCCGATAACCTCTTCCAGCCGCACGCCGGGATACGTTCGATTGATGTATTGAACGGTCAGGTCCGGCGCCAATTGTAGCACAAAATCCGGGATCGTCTCCAGCACGGAGCGCAAATTTTCGCGAGATTGATCCAACGAGGCTTCGGTTTCCGTCAACTGCCGTTCGGTGGCAAATTCTTTCATCACCTGCGCCACAATCCGGGGCAAAGTTTCCAAAAAATTGTGGTCTTTAACCAGATAATCCCGTGCGCCAAGCTTCATCATCGCCACAGCAATACGTTCATCACCGGCGCCGGTCGTAACAATAAAGGGCGGCGGATTGCCCGACCCGGCTTTGAGCCGGGCCACCAACTCCGCGCCGGACATGTCCGGCAGTGAATAGTCCAGCAGGATTAACAGCGGCTGATTTTGGGCCAGCCATTCCAGCGCCATCTGTCCGGTTTGGACATGGATGATCGGTTGATTTTGCTGTTCACCTAATCGTTCCCGGACTAATTCGGCCAGGCCGACATCGTCCTCAATTAACAGGATCGGTTCAGAAAAGCTTGCATTGGACATAATTCGCCTCAATTTCCGCCATTCACCGGCGCTATTTGCACAATCATAATAAACAGCCCTAATCTTTTAAGGGTCTCCATAAATTGCAGGTAGTTGATCGGCTTGGTGACATAAGAATTACAGCCCAACTGATAGCATTCCTCGATTTCACGCGGGTCGTTGGTCGTGGTCAGCATAATGACGGGAATAGCATGAAGGGCTGGATCGGATTTGATCCGCTTAAGCAGCTCAACGCCGCCCATTTTCGGCATCCGAATGTCGAGCAGGATCAGATAGGCTTGTGGTTCGATGCGGTGCGGCTCCGGCCCCTGCCGGCTTAAAAAGCCCCAGGCTTCCAGACCATCACTAAAGCGGATTATCGAATTGCCCAGACCCACTTCCTGCAGATTTTCACGAATCAGCTCGGCATGGCCGTCGTCATCTTCCACAATGAGGATGGTGACTTCGTTGCGCGCGCTTGTCGGCATATAAACTCCCTTGGCGGAATAGCAAACTTCAGTTTGCAAGTCATTGATTAATGGCAAACTGAAGTTTGCTGCTCCACAGTCAATGTCATTAAGTTAAGCGTAATTTAAAAACTAGTAAGAGGTTACGAGCCTCATCCGTGTCATTCCCGAATGCTTTTATCGGGAATCTATGCTGGATTCCGGCTAAAAACATGCCGGAATGACAACTTGATGGTCGTGTAACTTCAATCATATTTACATCTTATCCTTAACTTAACGACATTGGCTCCACAGTGATTAATTGCAAACTGAAGTTTGCTGCTCCATTCGTCAAAAATCAGCCGATAACCGGCAGTTCGACATAAAATTGACTGCCCTGGCCTAACTGCGACTCAACCCAAATCCGCCCATTATGCCGCTCGACAATGCGGCGAGCCATGGGCAGACCGAGACCTTCGCCGGGAATCCGGTTCGTCTCCTGACGATAGAAAAGCTCCCATATTTTTTCCTGGCTTTCCGGGGCAAGACCCAAACCCGTATCCGTCACCGTATAAGTTATATGTTGAGCGCTCTTTTTGCTACTAAATGTAATGGTCAAAGGTCGTTCCGGGTCATGATATTTAAGGGCATTATCCAGCAGATTGCTAAAAACCTGGCTAAGCTGATTTTTATCCCCGGCGCAAGAAGCCAGCGGTTTTTCCACGATAATCCGGGCATTCATTTTTTCCACTTGAAAAGCGGCGGCATTTAAAACAGACTGGATAAACGCCTCCATTTCGATAGGCGCTAATTGAAGTTGCACCCGTCCAATGCGGGACAGCCGCAATAAACCATCAATTACGCTATCCATTTTGAGAGAACCGGCCTCAATAAACTTGAGCGCGCGTGGGATTTTATCGGTTACTATCGGCAGCAAAGCCGCTTGCAAATCCGCAAGAGTGTCGGTTTTTTGCAGCGCATTGGCCATCTGATTAACGTATTTTCCCAAATTCTGGCTAAAGCCCTGAATATTCACCAGTGGGGAGCGCAAATCATGCGACGCAATATAGACAAGCCCTTCCAGCTCTTTGTTTTTTCGGGCTAACTCGGTGAGCAGGCGCTCGCGCTCGGCCTCAGCCAGCTTGCGGTCGGTAATGTCAATGTTTGTCCCAATGTAACCTTGAATCTCTCCGGTTTCGGATGTAAAAGCCGCCGTCGACCCGGATATCCAGACGACTTTGCCGTTAGCGTTGCCAAAACAGTACTCATAGTGCCACGCTCCGAGGGACTGCACCGATTTGGACCAATTGCGGGCAATCCTCTCCTGGTCTTCTTTAAGCAGACCTTTTTTCCAGGTGGCGTTTAAGGCCTCTTCAAAACTCAGCCCGGTTATCTCTAACCATTTGCGATTAACAAATAAGCAATTCTCGTGTGCATCCATCATATAAATCCCAACCGACGAGTTCTCGACCAGAGTCCGAAATTTTTGTTCGCTCTCGCGCAATTCCTGCGTTAAATGCAGCGCCATTTGGCGGGCACTTTCCCGCGTATTTAAAATCGACAGAAATAGGCTAAGCATCAAAAAGCTGATGATAATCCCGCCAATCAAAACAACCCAGGCTTCGCGGAAAATGACCAGGTGCGGCTGTGCCGGCGTTTGCGTAAAAACCAGGGTCCAGCGTTTATTGTTAAACTCAATCGGCATGGTTAGTTGCAGCGTGGAAAAATTAAGGGTCTCCATACTATCCGCAGCGCTCTTAAACAGCAACCCGTCAGGCGTAAGCGTATCATTATCATAGATTAGCACACCCAGGTTATTTTCGCCGTAAGTGTCTTCGCTGCTCAGAATGCCATACATCAAATCATTCATACGATACGGGCTATAAACCCAGCCGAGAATAGCCGCCCGCCGTTCTTCCACAGTATTGATAAGCAGGCCCGGCCGATAAAACGGCACGTACATCAGCGTGCCGATCTGAACATCATCCTGCGTTTCCTGAACCAGCATCACCTTGCCGGATAAAGCAGCGACATTATAATCGCGAGCCTGGATCATGGCCGCCCGGCGAGTAGGCTCGGAAAACATATCATAGCCAAAGGCGCGCTTGTTGCGGGCATCAAAAGGCTCCAGATAGATGATGGATGTGTAAATTTCGCGCTCACCCGGCGGTCGGACGCTGTAGTCGGAAAAGCCTTCCTGCCGGATTTGGCGGATGTGTTCCGTCAGTTGTGTTTTGGGGATCAGCAGCGAGAAGCCGAGGCCCTGAATGCCCGGCAAATTCATATCTATTTTTTGCACTCTGACAAAATCCGCCCAGCTCTGACGGGTCACCGTATCGGCCACGGAAAAATAGGCCACGCCACCGCGCAAAAGTTGGGCATGAGCGCGTAAGCGGGCATCAATCTTCCCTCTTAACTCGGTGCAACTCATGGCAAACTCATGCGTAAGCGTTTTTTCAATGCTAACCTTCGACCGATACCCCGTATAGAAGGAGCCGGCCAGACCGGTAACAAGAATAATCAAGGCAGGTAAAACCCGCATTGGTTTATGCATGATAGCTCTCCGAAAAACCTGTCAAGCTAATCTGTAAAATTCATAAGGCGGTAAACCGCAACTGTAGCACAGAATAGCATTCTGTGCTTTCGCCAAGTATGCTCAGATTGCTAATTTGAGCTACAACATTCTCGCGACAGCGCAAATGTTGCGATGTAATTTATAAATGAACCACAAATTACGCGAAAGGTACAAAAAAATAAGGACACATCAAATTCAGTAGGCACAAAGAAAAATAGGCTTTTGCTTTTCTTAGCAGCTTTGCGCCTTGCGTGAGATATGGAGAAACTTAATTTACAGTGTATTCAGGCTTAAAATTTTATTTCCCCCCGTTTTTATGCCTGACATTTGAAATGATGTCTTTCGTGGTGAATAATCCCGGCGAAGTCGATTCCGGCGAAATTGTTCATCGTTCAATGCCGGCCAAAGCGCTTTTCCAGCTCATCCACCGTAAAGCGCAAAATAACCGGTCGGCCATGCGGACAAACAAATGGCTGCGGCGTGGCAAAAAGCGCGTCAATCAAAGCGGTCATTTCCGCCTGGCTCAGGCGCTGGCCGGCGCGAACCGAGGTGTGGCAGGCATAAGTGGCGATAATATGGTCTTCAAGATCAATTTTTGTCGTTTCAAAATGGCTCAGATCGTCGATAATATCGCGGAAAATAGGCTCTTCCTGGGCACTTTTAAGCGTTATCGGTACGGCTTCGATAATGATGGTGGTCGCGCCAAAAAATTTGATGCTAAAGCCAAGCTTTTCCAGGACCGGCTGATATTCACGGACGGTGGAGGCCTCCGGCGGCGTTAATTCAAGCGTGAGTGGGAAAAGCAATTGCTGCGACGTATTGACGCTGTCCTTTAATGTTTTTTTGGCATGTTCAAACACAATGCGTTCATGAGCGGCATGTTGGTCAATCACCCAAAAACCGTTTTTGACCGGGGCGATAATATAACAATCCTGAATTTGCAGCAGGATTGCCGCCTGCCGAAACTGGGCCACTTCGTCCGGGGCCGGCGTCTCGATTTTATTGGCCAGGGTCAACGGGTCGGGTTCATTAGGCGACAAATCGCTTGCATCCGGTGTTCCTGCCCGCAGAGGCAGCTTTGGCTGCTCCGATCCGCCGCGAAATTCCTGGTAGCGATCCCACAGCCCGCTTTTAAAACGCTGCTCGCCTCGATTCTCCGTAAAAAACGATGTCCTGCGGGATTGGGCCGGGGCAGCGCCCGGCGCCGGCGAAAAGTCTGCCGGTACGCGGTCATCGGTTTGCTCATCTCTGGAGACCGGCGGCAGCAGCAATGTTTCACGAATGCGGGCCGTCAAAAAGTCGCGCACCAACCGTTCCTGACCAAAACGGACTTCGCGCTTGGTCGGATGTACATTCACATCCACCATACGCGGGTCCAGCTTAAGAAACAGAATAGTAAAAGGGAAGCGCCCAACCATCATGGCATTGGCGTAGCCTTCCTTGATCGCATAGCTGACCATGGCGTTAAAAAAAGGCCGTCCGTTGACAAAAGTCAGTTGATCCTCCCGGCTTTTACGGGATAAGGAGGGCCGACCGATAAAGCCGGAGATTTCGATGGTCGGCAGATGGCCGTGGATCGAAAGCAGTTGTTCGATTGTCTGTGGGCCAAAAACAGCGGCAATTCGCTCGATCAGCGAGGCCGCGACCGGCAGGCTGAAATATTCATGATCGTTATGCAGCAGACGGAAGGCAACATGAGGATAGCCCAGCGCAGCCAGCATAATCACCCGGGTAATATGGCGAAACTCCGTCTCAGGCGTTTTTAAAAACTTGCGGCGGGCCGGCGTATTGTAAAAAAGCTGGCGAACGGCGATGGTTGTGCCGACCGGCGCACCCTGCTCCTTGACATCCTTAAGCCTGCCGCCGTTAATAGTTACCCAGGTTCCGGCCAGGTCTTCGGACTGCCGGGTCAAAATTTCCATGCGGGAAACAGAGGCAATACTCGGCAGCGCTTCGCCGCGAAACCCCAGCGTATGAATAGCGATCAAATCTTCTACAGTGCGGATTTTGCTGGTAGCATGCCGCTCCAGACAAGTCAGGGCATCATCTCGTGACATGCCGCGGCCATTGTCCGCCACCCGAATAGATTTAATACCGGCGCCTTCAATGCTGACTTCCAGCGAGGTGGCGCCGGCATCCAACGCATTTTCAATCAGCTCTTTGACCACGGCGGCAGGACGCTCAATCACCTCGCCCGCGGCAATTTTATTGGCTAAATCTTCTGACAGGATGGTAATGTAGTTTGGCATATTATACGATTCTCTTCGACTTGGGGAATTGCAATGTTTACAAAATATGGCTCATGGAACAAGCTTGTGGAAATCCAACCTTGCGAAGGCTTCAGTGCATAAAACATGCAGATTTCAAATTAAGCCTTCGCAAGGTTTCACCATCTTATTTCATGAACCCAAAGATGGCTCATGGAACAAGCTTGTGGAAATCCAACCTTGCGAAGCATTAGTGTCCGTTCTTTAACCATTGACTATTTCATAAGTTAC
>CAYOLL010000215.1:0-9501 GCA_964404765.1 uncultured Gemmatimonadota bacterium
ATTCTTTCAGAATGACAAGGTGCTCTTCCACAAACTTGTTCCATGAGCCAAAATTTAGATATGTCTGGAGGCTTTTTTCAGAGGATAAGCACCATTAAGTGGCCGGTTCGAGTTTTGTTCCCACGCAAAACCTGGGCTTGCCCGGCATCGATAAAACCGAGCTTGCTTAATGACGGCACTCGTAAGGGATTACTAGTAACTCCGACGATTGAACAGCAGTGGAGCTCACGAGCTTTCTGTAGTCGAATCATATCCAGTGAATGGCTCAGGCCTAAACCACGTGCTTCGGGGGAGACAACTGCCCGCCCAAAGACAGCAATTGGCGCAATAGGTTTAGTGCTCGGTTCGGGGTAGTACTCGGAATCATAAACATCTGAAAATTTTGAATGCACGGTTAGACGGGCGGCGGCTAATAGTGTATTATTCTCATTAAAAATAGCCCAATGTGTCGCAACATCATCATACTCATCTTTCCAGCCTTCATCCAGACTGCCCGGAAAAACAACGCCTTCTGTGGCCCAAGCTGCTACCCGAAGCAAGAAAATTTGCCGCAGTATGGTTGGATCCGTTATCAGTTGTGGTTGTAAGGCTAAATCCATTTATCCCCCGGATAGTTTAGAAATCTATTTGAACGCTCACTTAGGTTTTGACGGACGTTTCTTTTTTATGGCAGTTGCTCTTAATTCGGCAATTTCATGAACCAGTACTTCCGCCGAGTCAACGATTGCGGCTTGTGTTAGCAAAAACCGCAGGACATGCTCATCTTGGCAGTTAACAACAAACTGCCCGATAATTGGTGGAATATGACTAAAGCGTGTTTTGGTTATATCTTGAATTGATTCACGCAGGATCATAAGCGCACCTTTTTCAATACCTTTTTCAATACCTTTTTCAAAACTATCGGCAGTTAAAAGATCGTAAATTGAAATGGACTCTTTCATATCGTCTCCTTTTTGAAAAAGTGCGGTTTTCAAGGCCGTCATAACCGTTTGTCTGTGCTCAGGCTCGGTACGGACGACCATATAGCGTAATGTTGTCGCTAAAAACTCAAAACCGCTTCGAGTCTTTGCCAGTGTATGGAGCAAATTGGCAACACTCGGTAATTGCTCATGGATATTATCGTCAAAAATATGCTTCAACACCCATAAAGCCAGTCGCACACTGGCCATTCCTACCAGATCTGCGTCTCGATAGCTATTTAAGCTGTGCAGCGTGTACCGAAAATCAGGCACATAGTCTGCCAGTGTATTGGTTGTTTCAAATAACGAATGAAAATTTGTGCGGATAGACCATGCTTCAAGACCATGATAGAGTACTAATGGAATAATGACCGGTAGTTTTTTTGCCGTCTCCTGCTTTGCGCAATTTTCCCAGATTCTGACCATATAGCGTAATAATTGAAAAGCTATTAACGGCTCCGGTTGGCTTTTATGCTCCAGTAAAGTATAGACATAAGCCTGCTCACCCGATGTTAATTGCACCCGATAAAGCAAATCAGAGTAGGAAGCTTTTAAATCCGTGTCTATAAAAGAATCTTTTTGAACATTTAATGTGCTTAAATCCAATTGCCGGACAACCTCTGCCGGCAAGTAATTAGACAAAAAATCACGCGACTCTTCCTCACGAGAAAAGACTACTTTGAAAAAACGATCATGGGGACTGCTGACTTCTGCCATGAATTTGTCCATCACGCAACAAATAGCTTTAGCGTATCCTTAAGCGGAATTTTGCCAAATTTAAGCTTGTCGATTGCATCAGCCTTGAAATCCCAACCGCCGTATTTTTGGTTACGCGCCACGATCTCATTGGGCGATAATTGATGCAATTCTTTAAATCCAACTAACAAATCATAGATATGCGTATAGCCATTAACGCCTGTATTATTGCACTGCTCACAACCCTCACTTTTCAGATAATCTTTGATGGGAAGGTTGATGCCATATTCTTTGACTTTTTCAGGAATTTGGGCTTCGGCCAAACAATGCGGGCAGGAGGAACGCACCCGCCGCTGCGCCATAGCTCCCAAAAACAGGTTGAAGGGCAGCAGGTCTGACACTTCAATCCGAATATGCGTCACAACATCCAGTGCGGTAGGTAAATCCATTAATGCGACGACATAGCAAATATTTGCCAGCTTAAAGACAAGCTTTAAATCTAATGGCATCATAATAAAGAGCATATCCGGACAAATATGGTCAATTAATTCCATGATGTGCCGCTCATTGACATTACCCTCGATCTCAATCTGCTCAATATCTGGAACAATGCCTCGAATCTTTTTTTCCAGGGTCACAATTCTTTTTCGACTGGAAAGATCGTTGGCTATCGAATAGGCTGTTGTTGTCTTACCGCTGCCATGAACGCCGGATAATACAAAAAGTCCTTTTGGACGCGATAAAATGCGCGATATCTTCTCTACAGCGGATTCGGAAAAGTCCAACTCGTGAACCGCAAAATGCTGCAAACCCAAATCATGGTAATGAACAGTGAGAATATCGCTACTCAGTGTTTTAATCAAATACAAATCAGCTTCAATTTCATGGGACTCAACTTCAATCGAGAATTTAGCGCCGGTGATGCGCTCATTTGCATCAAAGCTAATGCCGGCCTTGGTTTGGAAAGAGTTAAAAATAGCGCGGCCTTCGTTGATATCAAATGTATCTTCGGCCAATGTCTCGCGGTCGAGCACCCAACGCGCTTTTACATTGTCCTCCGTTCGGGTTAAGATAATCTGATAGCTGCTTAATTGCATTGCTTTGGCAAAGAAGCTGCGAATTAAACTGTCATCACTTGCGGAAGCTGTCGGAATTGCGGCGGTAGTCGGCTGCGTTGGTGGATGAACCATTGGTTTCGGCGGCGGCGGTACATCTTCAATGCCCAATGTAATCGGCGGCATTTTAGTTAGCGTAAAATGGAACTCCTCTTCACGGGGCTGTGTTGTGGCCGGCACAGGAGCCGCGGCTACAGGCGCTGCGTCTGCAATAATTGGCGCCTGAACTTGCACAGGTCCTAATGATACAACAGATGGTTTTGGTTGAGCCGGGGCAGGTTTAGGCCGCGCGGGCGGCTCAAAAGAGCGGACGATACCCAGATCATCTTCGATAGCCATTTGATCTAAATAGGTCATGTCGGCTTTACTGGGAGGTTTGGTATGGTCCTCTGTCATTTTATAGACCGGCGCTTCTAAAGGTTGATCCGGCACGTACTCTGTCGCAGCCGGCTGGCTTACGACCGGTAATTCGGCCGGAAGGGCAGCAGAGCTTTCTGGAGCAGGGCCGACTTTTACTTTTTCCGATCGTGGTGCGGTCGGGATTTTATCCGGAGCTGCAGCTTTATCGGGGGTTTTCTCCTGGCTGACCTGAGGTTTATTATAGAAACGATCCAAAGTGTCTAAAATGGCGTGGGAGTTGGCAATAACCGGCGTTATTTGGCAGGCTGTTAAAAAGCGTACTTCCTGGATTACGTCTTCATCTAACGGGTTTGACATAGCTAACGTAATGACGCCGTCTGTTTTGGCCAGCACCAATATTTTCTTAGCGCGGGATTTTTCTTCGGGAATCAATGAAATCACGCTGGGCAATTCTTTACTGCTTTCCAGATTGACATACGGATAACCCAGTTGATCACTTAATACCCGATGAATATCATTTTCCTGGACATAGCCCAGTTTAATTAGCATCTCACCAATAGGGACATGCAGCTTTTTTTGATCCAGTAATGCTTTATAAAGCTGATGTTTATTGATGATGCCTTTTTGTAAAAGCAATTCGCCAAGTTTAAATTTTTGACCCATATCAATTATCCGGGTTAAGGGTTAAAGCTGATATATCGATTGACCCGTCAAAAACACATTGAGCGGGACCGATAAGCTTAACTGAGGTATAACGCTGATCTTCTTTGTCAAATAAAACCGTCAATATATCTGCGCCGCAAGTTTTTAATTTAATCGGCGAGGATGTCTTTAAAACCGCATTGATCAAAATTCCCCCAGCCGTAACGCCCGTACCACAAGCTAACGTCTCGCCTTCTACGCCCCGCTCATAAGTTCGAATGGCATAAAGGTGTTCGTCTTTATCCAAACAGGTCACAAAGTTGACATTGCAGCCCATTGGGGCAAACGCCGAATGGTAACGAATCCGGCGTCCTAATGTAAAGACTTGCTCGCTATTGATCTCGCTCAAAAAACAAACCGCATGGGGCACACCGGTATTAATATAATGAACAATTGTCCCGCCGCCCAAATTGATGTCGCATTGTAAATCGAACGGCTCGGGCATCGTTAGTGAAATAGTCGATTGCCGCTTGCAGATCGCAGATTGCATATCTTCAAGCTCTGAATTTTGCAATCCCAACTTACCGTGGATTTCTGCACGATAAAAACCGCTCCGCGCTTCAAACGTATGTTGTGCGCCGGCAATTTTTCGGCTAAAGGCAAACCAGGCAATACAGCGTCCACCGTTACCGCACATATCGGCTAAGCTGCCGTCGCTGTTATAGTAGCGCATGAAATAATCGGCGCGCGCGCTTTTTTCCAGCAGGATCAAGCCGTCAGCCCCGATGCCGTAATGCCGATCACACAACTTTGCGATGCTATCAGGCAGATAAGCGTCTATGTGCCGGTCGCGGTTGTCGATTACGATAAAATCGTTGCCCGCGCCGTGCATTTTAGTGAAGTAAAGGGTCATACAAAAATTATTTTATTTCCGGCCAAAAGCTAACCCCGCTGCCACGAAACTCCAGGCCAAAAAACTCCCCGGCTGTGGCCCCGGCATCGGCAAAAGTGCTGCGCACACCCAAGTCAACCGCTTTGCCGCCATAAGCCAGGATCGGCACAAACTCGCGGGTATGATCGCTGCCCGGTGTCGTCGGATCGACACCGTGATCGGCGCTGATCAACAGTAAATCGCCAGGTCGCAGCCCGCTCAAAATGTCAGGCAAAGCCAGATCAAAATCCATCAGTGCCTGATGGAAACCAACGGGATCGTTGCGATGACCCCACAACATGTCAAATTCCACCAGATTCACAAAAATAAGGCCGCTTTCCAATTCCCGCAGACAGCGAACACATTCTTTAATGCCGTCCGCATTATTGGTCGTATGGGCCGATGCGCATAAGCCGTCATTAGCAAACAAATCGTCTGTTTTGCCAATGCCATACGTGTAAATACCGGCTTTTTTGGCCGCGCTGAGCAGCGTATCGCCCGGCGGTAGCAACGAAAAATCCCGTCGATTGCTGGTACGTTTAAAGTCTTTGGCCGTTTTGCCGACAAACGGGCGGGCGATGACCCGGCCGACGGCGTGTTTGCCGGTCAGGATGCGGCGGGCTTTTTGGCAGATTTCATACAGTTCAGGCAGCGGCACAACATCTTCATGCGCGGCAATTTGGAAAACGCTATCGCCGGATGTGTACAGAATCAAATTGCCCGTACGCAGATGCTCTTCACCCAGACGCTCAATCACTTCTGTGCCGGAGGACGGCTTATTACCCAAAACGCCACGCCCGACCGCCTGACAAAACGGTTCCAGCACTTCTGCCGGAAAGCCATCCGGATACGTCGGAAAAGCAAAATCCAGCGCCAGGCCGGCCAATTCCCAATGCCCGGTTGTGCTATCTTTACCGGGAGATTTTTCGGCCATTTTACCATAGGCGGCTATCGGTTGCGCACACGGGAGGACGCCTGGCAGGCGATCAATATTGCCCAATCCCATTTTTTGCAGATTCGGTAGTTGCAAACCGCCGACTGCCTGACCCACATGGGCTAATGTGTGGCCAAAAACCGTATCGAATTGCGCGGCATCCGGCGCTGCGCCAATACCGACGCCATCTAAAACAATAATCATGCACCGCTTCATAGTTTACTCCATATTTTTGCAAAAACCAAGTGGTGAAGATAATCTGGAAAACAAAACCTGTCAATAGCCTTTTTCGATTTATCCATCATGGGCGGCTGTTGGCGATATTTTTGGGATATGTCAAATAAAGTCATTGACGCTTTCATGTACAATTGTTAGAATATAGCGCTTTTGCATTCACTTTATTAATTAAGGATTATTATTTATAGCAGGAAAGACCCTTCGGATTTTCTTTAGGGTAGCCCATAAGTTGGAAATTATTTTATTAAGCTCACGGACTTTTACGCAATTGGACCTGTAAACCCAAAGTGTCTGGAAATGCAACTTATTACCCTAAAACAGTATGCACTGTTTTGCACATTAAAGAAAGGCATGTTGATGAGAAAGATTTGGGTATTCTTTGGACTGCTTCTGTTCCATGTATCAGCTATTTCTGCCGTGGCTCAGGTAGACTTAGGTGCCGATTTGGTCAATCGTTATATCTGGCGCGGAAGAGACGTGGGCGCAAACCTGCCCCATATTCATCCGTATTTATATTGTGACATCAAGAATTTACAAGTAGGCGCATGGGGCGCCTATCCATTACAGAGCACTCCGGAAGGCACACATGAGGAGATTGATTTTTATTTTACCTATAATATTCCATTTGGCGAAAATAGTGTCAGCGTGGGCGTAACGGATTACTATCTTGCCAAAAACGATATAGGGGATTTTCATGATGGAGATGGCGCGCACACTTTAGAATTAAGCGTTGGATATAGTGGAGTGGTGAGCCTAACCGGAACAGTCAACTTTTATAATGACCAGGACAATTCCATGTACATCGAATTCGGCTACCCGCGCGAAGTTAAAGGGGTCAGCCTGAAATTTTTCGCCGGGGCCGTTCTGGGTAAAAGCCCGGATTGGTATGGCTATGAAGAAGCCGCTCTGGCAAACCTGGGTTTAACTGCAACTAAGGAGATCAAAATGACGGAAAATTTTTCGTTGCCTCTGTCCGTTTCTTTAGTTGCCAATCCAAAGGTAAAAACATCGTATCTGGTACTTGGCGTAAGCTTTTAGATAATCAATAATACGGCTCTGAACGATGAGCGCGTCGGATCCATATTCAACCCTATTTTTTTATTGCCAAATCTATGTATATCGGAAAAGTTGTCGGCACCGTTGTTGCCACCCGCAAAAATGAAAAGCTGCAAGGTATGAAGCTGTTGATCGTCAAAGAGATTGATGAAAACGGCAAGTTTACCGGCACGTACGATGTCGCCGTCGATACGGTCGGCGCCGGTTATCAGGAAACCGTTATCGTTGTCAAGGGCAGTTCATCCCGCCAGACCGGCGTCACCCAAGGCAAAGCCGTTGACGCCGCCATCATCGGCATAGTCGATACCGTCGAATTAGACCCGGATTTAATGGGGTCGGCATGAAACCCGATCCGCTGCTTATTGTTGGTGGCGGTTGCCTCGTCGCCGCAACTTTTCTGCCCTGGTTTGGCTTATTCGGCCTCATTCCGGGCGCAGCTCTTAACTCCTTGTCTGTTTTTGAAGCTTATCGTATTCTCATCTTTACCGCCGGTCTGTTATTGCTGGCCAACGGTATTCGTCCATTTTCCCGTTTCTGGACATTTACCGGCGTCTGGCTTGCTCTTTTAGTTGGGTTGGCACAGATTGGTTTAATGACTCACGGGCAGCAGGGGGTTTTGGCTCCATCAACCGGCGTTTTTCTGGAATGGTTTAATCAGTTAAAGGTTCATTACACCCACCCGGCTATCGGTTTGTACTTAATCTTTGGCGGCGCAGTTTTTGGCCTGTTCGGTTTGTGGTATGCTGTGGCCTTTCCACAGAGAAGACCCCTTTCGGTCTGGGATTATCTTTTTCGCAGCGTGTATGCTTGCCTGCTGACGCTGTTCATTATATTTTATCCTAACTTAAGCGTTTACCAGGCGCTTCGGGAAGGACGCAGTTATGAAGCAGGCGGCCAAACGGACAGGGCCATTGCCGTCTATCGACAGGCCCTGGCCACGCCAACACTTATTGACTTGCCGCTGATAAACGCCGATCTTTGCGAAAACTATGGTTTACTCTGCTATCGCCTGGGCCATTTGGATGACGCCGTTGTTTTTTTGCAAAAAACCTTACAATATCGCCCCGCTGCATTTCCGGCCATTAAAGCACTTGGCTTAATCGCATACGCGCAAGGTCATGAAGATGAAGCAATTACCTATCTCGCTACGGCATTTCGAATAAATTCCAGTGATGCCGATGTGCTGGATCGGCTGGCTCGTCTCTATATTGGGCGTGAAGAATGGGTACAAGCCATCGCGATGCTGAATCGTCTCAGTGAGCAGAACCCGAACAATCCGGCTACAAAGGCGCTGTTGGGCAAGCTCTATCTTAAGCAAGGCGACTACAATCAGGCCCGCCTGTTTTTGGAACAATCGCTGGCCATTGCCGAGGCCCAACGCGAGGTTCACGCCGATTTAGGCCAAGCCTTGTTGTATCAGCAAGAATGGCTGGAGGCTGCGCGGCATTTCAAGCGGGCCACAGAACTCGGCTGGCAGGAGAGTCAATTGCCGGAAAAGATGCGCGGGTGGTGGAATCAATACATTGCGCCTTTATTTTGAGTCGACATAACTGCTCAAACAACGAGTTTTGGCTTGACATTTCGGTCAAAAAATCATTGTATATGCTTTCTTTGTAAAGGCCTAACGAGAGTCTACTGTGCTTTGGGCCTAAATCGGTTTTCATACTTGTGTAGGAAGGATTATAACATGAAAAAATTTAGCATTTTGCTTGTCTTATTGGTTTTATTATTATTCAGTGCAAACCAATTGCCAGCTAATGAAACAAACGATTGCTTGGTTGGGGTCGCCTGGGGGGAATCCGATGTAGATACTCTTACTTTAAAAAGGCACTTGGAAAGTATTGACTTAAGTGTGATTAAAAACAAGTCGCAGGTTACGAACTTAAATTTTTTCGATTGTCCAGAAATGAGTGAAGTTCCTGCCTTAGCAGAATTTAAAAGGCTTGAGAATCTTTATCTTCGATCACCAAGCAGCATATCGAAATTTACTCCACTGAAATTCTTACCAAATCTGAAATATCTACTGATAGATATTACTCATAGCCCGGACTCTTTGGTTACGTTAAATGAGCTAACCAATATCAACGAAATAGTTTTAATGCCTAGTAATGAATTGACATCACTGAAGGCGTTCGCAGGCGTTACTAATTTGTCGGTCAAATGGCTAGGTATCCCAAATGAGGTTCAAGATTTGAATCCAATAATTGGACTGAAAGGAGTAACTTCTGTAGATCTTGTTGGTTGCACTCATATAATTGACTATCATCCACTTTCGCAGCTAACAAATCTCAGACATCTGGAAATGACAATATGCAACGATAGCCCAAGTTTGCTGCCGATTTCTGAATTAGATTCATTAGAGTACTTTGATTTGAAATACTGCGATGAGTTTGAAAATCTTAGACCTTTTGAAGGTGTGGAAAAATTACCGGAAAACTTTTGTTCTTTCCATTTCGAAAACACAAAAGTTCAGGATCTTTCTCCAATCAAGGACTTGAAAAGGATTTGCGTGTTAGCCTCACGTTCGCTAATTTTCAAGTATCTTTTTAAATTGTGCCTGATCGCCACATC
>CAYOLL010000216.1:0-9444 GCA_964404765.1 uncultured Gemmatimonadota bacterium
GGGAGAACCACTCGTGCAGCGCCCAGCACCTCCCTCGGTCGGTCTCGAAGCGGTCGGTGCGGTACCCGTCGGGGAGGGTCACCGTGCGCGCGAGGTCGATGCGAAACTGCCGTAGGTCTCCGCATACCGAGTGGTTGCCCAGCCTCTGGCGAATGGTCCCGGTGTAGCGCTCTCCCATGTACCGCAGGGTCATCGGCACCCGCGACGCGCTGCCCATCGCGAGGAGAGCCGTGCGGTCGCTCGCGGAGAGGTCGATGCGAAACTCCGGGAAGTAGTCGTCTTGGAAGGTGCGCGGAACCATCGTCGCGGCCCCCGTGTCCATCGGCACGTCCACCGCCACCGCCACCTCCCGCGCGTCGGACGGAACGCCCGCGTCGGTGCCCGCCCCAGCGTCCATTCCCGCGGGGGCATCCGCCGTCACGTCGGACGGAACGGAGGCGTCCGTCGGGGACTCACCCGAGCACGACGCCAACGCGAGGGAGAAGCCCAACACCCGAAACCATGTCGCTCGCACGAAGAGAGAGTGTCTCCAACCGCCCCAGTTTCGCAAGACCTACCCGAGCAGCACCGCCCCCATCACCAGCCCGTTGTTCGTGACGTGCATCGCCAGCGAGGCCTCGACGCCGGCGGTCAAGCTGGAGGTCAACGGGCCGATCAAAGTCGGTCAATTCAGCGGCACAAGCGCGCCGCCGGCCGGCACGATCCAGTGGGTCGGCTCGGACTTCCTGGGCTATGTCACAAATGCGCAGGGCGTAAGCTACTGGGCCTCGCTGACCGATTATGATGAGTATGATCCGGAAGTCGGGACGAACACGCTCAGCTATGTGCCGCGTTGGACCGGTACAACCCTATCCAGCGGCACGATTTATGACAATGGGATAAATGTGGGCATTGGTAAAAACGACCCGCGCTATAAGCTGGATGTCGCCGGCAATGCCAATATTGACGGTACGCTTCGTGCGGAGGGTGTGACAATTACCGGAACATTAGGTGTAAGTGAGCTGAACACCACCGCCGGCGGAACGGCTAATATGGCGCCAATTGCCTACGGCAGTATTCAAGGCGACGGCAGCATATACGCGGCAGCAAGCACGAGTAATTTTACGGTTACTCATTCCGGCACAGGTTTTTATACGATTAAGATTGACAGTCTCAATTTTCATTGGAGCACTGCAACGGCAGTTGTCAGCATAGCTTCAACATCTCTACGCTTTATTACCTGGCAAGCTTCGGGGGGGAATCTCACGGTTTTTACTTGGAATAGCGCCATGGCTGCGGCAGATTGGTGGTTCAGTTTTATCGTCTACAAACCTTGATCACGGTTCAATCTGAATCACATCCGACAACTTTAACCGGAGATCATCTATGAAAATATCGGCCTCTATCTTTATTCTAAGCTTGCTGGCGATTCAAGTCGCATCGGCCCAAGAATCCCTCACCATCGACGACGGCATCAAGCTGACGACCGATCCGCAGACGGCCATTACCGTCACCGGCGATTGGACCGATAACGGCGAATTTAACGGCAACGCCGTCCTGAACGGTACCGGACGCCAAAAAATTTCCAGCCCGGGCGGCGAAAAATTCCAAAAGCTGCGGATCAACAACCGCAGCGAGGAAGGCGTTGTGCTGAACACAAATGTCAGCATCAAGGACTCGCTGCAGCTCTGGCGTGGGCTGATCGATAACGACACGCATGATATTGAGATTGAGGATCAGGCTACCATCAACCGGCTGAACGGGCGCGTCCGCAAGCCACCCATTTTTCGCGGCTTCTGCAATATCCACTACGACGGCGACGATTCGGTCACGACCGGCGACGAAATCCCGACCAACCCGCTGCTGGTGCGCAATGTGATTATCAACAATCCCAATGGGGTCACGCTGGATCGAAATTTGTTTTTCAACGGCACGCTGGCGTTTTTGCGCGGCAAACTGCGTACCACCGGGGCTTATAGCGTAATTCTCGGCCCGGAGGCGACCGTCGTCGGCGAGCGCCCGGGCAACTATTTGGTCGGCAACCTGCTGGTCGCCCGAACCGTCGGCCGATTAGCCAATACTTTTGGCGGGATCGGTCTGGAACTTCAATCCGGATTGGATGATTTGGGCCGGGTGGATGCGCTGCGCCAAACCGGTCAGGCGGCTGTAACCAATATTTTTGGCCGCAACAGCATTAAGCGCAAATGGACGATCAACGCTGAGCATCAGCCGACCCGCGCCCGCACAATGACGATGGCCTGGCTGGCCGATGACGACAATGATATTCGATTGAGCAGCCTCCAGGCCTGGCTCAGCGAGAATCAGGGCCAAACCTGGTTTGCCGTGGGCGGCTTGCAGGACGCCTCGCAACGCCGGTCGGTAACGGTGAGCACAACTGCTTTTTCGCAATGGACGGTCAACGATTATAACGGCTGTCGCGTGACCGGAGATATTAACGCCGACTGTTCGGTGACTCAGGCCGATGTGACTTTGGTAGTCAAATATGTGCTGTATGGAACCGGCCTGAGCGCGTATCAAATCAGTCTGGCGGATTTAACCGGCGACCGGGCGGTGGATGTGCGGGATGTAGTGACGCTGGTGAGTTTGGCGCGGTAGGAATTCTAAACGGGAAAAAATATGGAATCTACAATCTTAGCCAATTTGGGCGTCGTTGCGGATGAACGAATGGACAGAAGCATAATCCAATTTGCGAAGCAAAGTCAATTGGAAGCGCAAGATGACGCTTATTGGAAAAACGCCCCGCTGGAAGAAAAGCTAAGAGCAACTGTTTATCTAAGAGAATGTTTTTATGGCCCTGAAGCAACTACCGGAAGACTTCAAAGATTTTTTGAATTTTCTAAGCTCAAACAAGGTTGAGTATCTTTTATTGGGCGGCTGGCGTCCGGAAGCGCAAAGGATCTGGCCGATGTGGAGAAATTGCGTAAATAGCCGGATAATTTCCATCCTGAAAAAACCTTGACTTTTTCCGGCCAAATACCGAAATTGAATGCTTGTAGCGCAATGTCGCGTCACAAAGTCTCTTTTTGTAGACGATCACCCAATTTAACAATACGATTGGATAATGAATATTAAGCCTAAGCAAATCACAACTTGCCCCGCCCGTCCCCCGCTGGATTGGCGGGGTTTTTTCCTGTCAGACCTTATTGGAGCGGCAAACTTCAGTTTGCGTATCATTCAAGGCTACACTTTTACTTGCAAACTGAAGTTTGCTACTCCGGTTTTGAATGCTCCGGTTTTGAATGTTTTTCAAAGCTTATTAGGTCTTCTCGTTATTTTAATCTCAGCCGCACCGGCAGCCGCCGAGCAAGGCCGGCGCTTCGAGCATCTTTCCGTAGAGGACGGGCTGTCGCAGAGCATAGTTTACAGCCTGGGGCAGGACGGACGCGGCTTTTTGTGGTTCGGCACGCAGGACGGCGGCTTGAACCGTTATGACGGCTACACTTTTAAGTTGTTTGAACACGATCCGCAGGACTCCACCAGCATTTCCAGCAATAACAATGGGAAAATGGTCACAGATCGCGATGGGTCGCTCTGGATAGCGACCTGGGGCGGCGGTGTGAACCGCATGGATCCAAAAACGGAGACGTTTAGCCATTATTTGCCGAGCAACTATGGTCTAAGCCACGACCGTGTCCAGACCGTTTATGTCGATCGGCAGGGTACGCTCTGGGTCGGCACAGTCAACAGCGGTCTGAATCGGCTGCAACCGGGTGAAACGCGGTTTACTGTCTACAAAAATGATCCGCTGGATTCGCTCGGCGTTTCGTTGTCCAATAATCGGGTCTGGAATATTTGCGAAGACCGGCGCGGCTATTTATGGGTCAGCACGGATAACGGCCTGAATCGCTTTGACCCAAAGACGGAGCGCTTCAAGCGTTACTTTCCGGATCCCGCCAACCCGCGCAACCCCAATAATGTCGCCCATGCCCGTGTCCACTATGTCATCGAAGATCGTCGCGGCAAGCTTTGGCTGGCCTCCGCCCGCGGGCTGGACCGTTTTGATCCGGAAACGGAAACATTCGACCATTATTTTATTTATCCTGAAGACCCGAATCATCGCAAAAACGGGGTCAATGTGCTGCTGGAAGACCATGCCGGCATGATCTGGGCCGGAATGACCGAAATGGGTCTGCTGCGGGTGGATCCGGCGACCGGTCAGTTTGTGGAGCATTATCAGCATGACGCCAATGATTTGTACAGCCTCAGCCACGATGATATTCGTGCTTTATATGAAGACAAGTCTCAAATTTTGTGGATTGCCACACGCGGCGGCGGCGTCAACAAGCTGGATTTAAAGCCGCTTAAGTTCCGCAGTTATCACCACGTTCCTTTTAGCCGCAACAGCCTCAGCCATAATAAAGTCAACACGCTCTATCCCGATAACCAAAACCAACTATGGATCGGCACGGATGCCGGCATTAATGTCATGAATCTGACCGACGGCAGCTTTACCTTCTACAACCACGACCCGGCCCGGCCCGCCAGCCTCAGCAACGATCTGGTGAAAGGCATTGCCGAAGACACCGCCGGCAACATTTGGGCGGCCACTTATGGCGGCGGCGTCAATCGTTTTGACCCGCGTACAAAGCAATTTACCGTTTTTCGCTACGACCCGGTTTCGCTATCGAGTATTAACGATCAAATATACACCGTCTACCCTGATCCACAAGGGCGCATCTGGCTTGGCACCTACGCCGGGCTTAATCTACTGAATCCGCAGACCGGCCAGTTTACAAGCTATCCGATCAACCCGCCCACGGGTGGCCAGGCTCGCGTCTGGGCGCTGAAGGAGGATCGCGCCGGCTATTTATGGCTGGGCGCAGACCTGGGTTTGTTCCGTTTTGATAAGCAAACCGGGAAGGCGCTGCCTTTTTTACACGATCCTAAGGATTCCACCTCCATTGTTCATAATACGGTTTTTGCGTTATACGAAGCCCGCGACGGCGCGCTGTGGATCGGCACGGCCGGCGGACTTAGCCGGCTGGATCGGTCGACCGGCAAGTTTACCAATTATACGCGCAAAGACGGCTTACCGGCCAACGCCATTGACGGCATTTTGGAGGACGATAACGGGCAACTCTGGCTCAGCACAGTCAAAGGCCTGGCGGTGATGAATGTCAAAAGTCAGACCTTCCGCAGTTACGATGCTTCTGACGGGCTGCAAAGTAATGAATTTACCGCCGGCGCATACTGTAAAACCGGCGCGGGTGAGATGTTTTTTGGCGGGATTAATGGCTTTAGCCGTTTCTTTCCCAATCAGGTCATCGACAATCCCAACCCGCCGGTGGTTGCGCTGACGGCTTTTAAGATTTTTGACAAACCGGTCAAAGATCATCCGGCCGGGCTGACGCTTTCTTACAAGCAGAGCTTTTTTGCTTTTGAATTTGCCGCGCTGGAGTTCACGCAGCCGGACAAAAATCAATATGCCTACAAACTGGAAGGGTTTGACCCCGACTGGACATATTGCGGGAATCGGCGCTTTGCCAGCTATACCAATGTAGACGGCGGCAACTATGTTTTCCGGGTCAAAGCCTGTAACAACGATGAGGTCTGGAACGACGGGGGTCTGGCTATTCCGATTCGGGTGACGCCGCCGCCGTGGAAAACCTGGTGGGCTTATCTGATTTACACGGCGCTTTTTATCGGCTTATGGCCTACGGTTTATTATTGGCGGATGAAAAAAATCCAGCGCAAACTGGAAGAAAACCGGCGCGAAATCGAGCGGATGCAGCAAATCGACCGGCTGAAGGACGAGTTCATGGCCAATACATCGCACGAACTGCGCACACCATTAAACGGCATTATCGGCATTGCCGAATCTCTGCTGGACGGCGTCGCCGGTTCTGTCACCGCAACCATGCATTCTAATTTGAGTATGATTATTGCCTCCGGCAAGCGGCTGGCCAATCTGGTTAACGATATTCTCGATTTTTCGCGTTTAAAAGACCACGATTTGCAACTGCAGACCCGGCCAATCAATCTGCACATGTTGACCGAAGTTGTCCTGCGGCTGAGCGAGCCGCTCCTGGCCGGCAAAAACATCGTGTTAAAAAATGAAGTGGACGCCGATGTTCCGCCCGTTTTGGCCGACGAGAACCGCCTGATGCAGATTATGCATAACCTGGTCGGCAATGGCATCAAGTTTACCCAGAGCGGGACGGTGACAGTTAGGAGTGAACAGTTAATAGTTAATAGTGAACCGTTAAGTTCAAAGACGGACGCTCAACTATTAACTACTAACTCTAAACTGCTAACTATTAGCGTAGCTGATACCGGCATCGGCATTCCCCGCGACAAATTTGCAACCATCTTCAAATCGTTTGAGCAAGGCGATGCTTCCACAGCGCGCGAATACGGCGGAGCCGGCCTGGGCCTGGCCATTACCAAAAAGCTGGTCGAACTGCACGGCGGCAAGATTTGGGTAGAATCGGAGCCGGGCAAAGGCTCCACATTTAGCTTCACTTTGCCGATCAGCACACAAGCCGCCCCGTCGGAATTGGCAACGCTGCATACCGTAGAGCGTGTCTCCCGTGTGCGCGACACATCCATCGCCCGGCCTGTTCCGGAGAGTGCGCCGACAGAGGCGATGATGCGGGTAGATCGGGCGGAGAGCCTGCCGTCCATGCAGGCAACCATCGTGTCCGATGCCACTGAAGACAACTACGCCGATGGCGATTTTCATGTGCTGGTTGTCGACGACGAGCCGGTGAATCAGCAGGTTTTGGCCAATCATCTGTCGTTAGCCAACTATCGCATTAGTCAGGCGCTCAACGGCGAAGAAGCGCTGCGCCTGATGGACAGCGGCCAGAAGTTTGACCTGATTCTGCTGGATGTAATGATGCCGCGCATGTCCGGCTATCAAGTCTGCGAAAAAATCCGCGAGAAATACCAGCCCAACGAACTGCCGGTGCTGATGGTCACGGCCAAAAATCAGGTGGCCGATTTGGTCGAGGCTTTTTCCGCCGGCGCGAACGATTATCTGACCAAGCCTTTTTCTAAAAGCGAGCTGCTTTCGCGCATCAAAACGCACCTGAATCTGCTCAAGATCAACTCGGCTTATGGCCGTTTTGTCCCGCGCGAATTTCTGCGGGCGCTGAACCGAGAATCCATTATCGACATCAAATTGGGCGATCAAATTCAGGGCGAAATGACCGTGCTTTTTTCCGACATCCGCTCCTACACCACGCTGGCCGAAACCATGACGCCCAAGGAAAACTTCGACTTTATCAACGGCTATCTGCGGCGCATCGGCCCGATGATTAAGGAAAATAACGGCTTTGTCAATCAATATTATGGCGACGGCATCATGGCGCTATTTCTGGGTCGTCCGGAAGATGCCGTCGGGGCCGCGGTGAGCATTCAGCAGCGCGTGGCCGAGTATAATGCCGAGCGCGCCCAAAAGAAACGCGGAGCCATCCAGATCGGCATCGGCCTGCATACCGGCCCGCTGATGCTGGGCATTATCGGCGACGGCAAGCGCATGGACACCGGCGTGGTCTCGGACACAGTCAACACGGCGGCGCGGATGGAAGGGCTGACCAAATTCTACGGCGCGGGCATTGTGATCAGCGAGTTTACCATGGGCGGCATGACCGAAACGGAGCGCTTTAACAGCCGTTATCTGGGCAAAGTTCAGGTCAAGGGCCGCAAAGCGCCGATGTCCATCTACGAAATCTTTGACGGCGACCTTCCGCCCATTGTCGAACTCAAGCTGAAAACCCGCGTCTATTTTGACGAAGGTCTGAAGCATTATTTCATGCAGGATTTTACCGAAGCCATGCTCTGCTTTAAGCAAGTGCTGGACGCCCATCCCGCCGACACGACCGCCAAGATGTACTTCAATCGTTCCGTGCGCAGCATCGCCGAGGGTGTGCCGGAGAATTGGACCGGCGTGGAAACTATGGCGCAGAAGTGATGAGCAATGGGAGTAGTGGAGTGCTGGAGTTTTGAGTGGTGGAGGGTGGAGTTTTGGAATGTTGCAACAGGCTGCAAGGAGGGGAAGATGAAAACTACATTTGGGAAAATGAGGCTGTTCGCGGTCGTTGCCTTGTGCTTGGGAGGATTTGGCCGGGTTGAGGCGCAGAATCCGGAGTGGATTAATTATACGAATGGAGATATAGTGTATGCTATTACCCTTGAAGGCGATTTTGTTTGGATCGGCACAAACGGCGGCTTGGTGAAGCTGAATAAACTGACCGGTAAAATGATTTTCTACAATCACGCTAATTCAGGCTTACCACAAAACGCAATAACCTCACTGATCCGTGATGTTTATGGGAATATCTGGGTTGGGACTTCCAAAGGTTTAGCACTTTTTGATGGTATGACTTGGACTGTTTACAATATCAGCAATTCCGGCTTGCCGGGTAACGCTATTACTTCACTGGCCAGTGACACTTCCGGCAATATTTGGGTGGGAACTTATGGATCAGGTTTAGCTCGTTTTAACGGCGTCAGATGGGATGTCTATAGCGTGAGCAACTCGGATTTGCCGGATAACTATGTCAGGTCAATAGCCAGTAATGATATTAACGGAAACATTTGGATTGGAACTGGCTCCGGGCTGGCACATTTCGATGGAATAACTTGGACGGTTTACAGCACAAGCAATTCTGATTTACCAAGTAACAATATCACATCGTTACTCAGCGATGTGAATGAAAATATCTGGATTGGAACTGGTAACGGTTTGGTTTACTTTGATGGCACAAATTGGATTATTTATAATATCGGCAATTCTGGGTTATCAAGCAATAATATTGTATCATTGACTATCGGCATTGATAAGAACATCTGGATTGGAACCGACTCAGGTCTAACACTTTTTGACGGTATAAATTGGACTGTCTATAATAGACATAATTCCAGCTTACCGAATGATTATATTCTGTCTATTGCCTGTTACGACAGTACAAATGTATGGATTGGAACATGGGGAGACGGTTTGACCCGTTTTGATGGTATCAATTGGGTCGCCTATCTCACCTGTAACTCTGCCTTGCCTCTTAATCAAATCTTTTCATTGACCGTAGACGCTAATGACAATAAGTGGATTGGGACGCATCGCGGTGTAACGAAATTTGATGGCGTTAACTGGATAACTTACAACATTTCCAACTCAGGTTTACCGGATAATGGTGTCAACTCTTTAGCAAGTGACGTTGTGGGTAATATATGGATTGGGACTGCCGGCGGTTTGGCTCGCTTTGATGAAGTCAGTTGGAATGTTTACAACAACAGCAATTCAAATTTGCCGTACAATTATGTTGGGCCACTAATCATTGACGCTAGCGAAAATAAATGGATAGGAACTTTGGGCGGTGGCTTGGCACGTTTTGACGGTACGAATTGGAGGATATACAACACTGCCAATTCCGATTTGCCGGATAATGTAAATCGGCACATTAAATTGTACCAAAAATCGGCAAATAAAAGTGTACCACC
>CAYOLL010000217.1:0-1467 GCA_964404765.1 uncultured Gemmatimonadota bacterium
GGCTCGCTTTTCTACAAACGGACCGCCCCGATGGGGCTAAAAGCTGCGTCGCGACTGGATTTATTTTGGAAAGATGTCTATTCAAGGAATACAACGCATTTTGCATCTCGGCCTTCCACAAGCGGATGCTTTCACTGTCTGTGGCCGATTGGGTTTCATCACGTCTTCCTTCCTCAAAAATGTAGGGCGATTTGCCTAGATCAGCCCACGCGAATAAGGCGATTCGCGCTACTGTAAAAAGCATTAACACCGGGATTCATCCCGGTGCAGTATGATCCCAAAAGAACGATCTAAGCCGTTTCAACGGCTTAACCTTCCAAGTTCCAAGTCCTGTGCATTTCCTTTTTCGCAGCGGCGGCAAATAATATTGAGGATATAGTCTTGAATATCGCGCATGATCATATCCGTCCAAAGGCCGGCATAGCTGTTAAATCGCGTGGACAGCCGATGCGTGCTTTTAAGATGCAAGATGCAGCGGCGCGGCCCCAGAACCTCAATGTGGTAATCACCGTTCAGCACGTCAAAGTATGGTCCGCCCACAGTTACGTGTTGGTCTAATGTGGCCGCCGGCGTCGGATCGGCTTTGATTGAAAAGGCCAGGTCTTCATTTGGCTGCCAGCGTGTAATTGTTTCGACAAAAAGCACGCCGCCTTCAAAGGTCGCATGACGCACGGCGCCAATCCCTTCCCCAATCAAGCGAGCCTCGATTGGGCGGGGAAAACCGATTGCATGAACCAGGGCAGGAGAGTGCTCCCTCTCCTGTATCGCTCTGACCTCTTTTATTTCATTCCAGATGGTCGTTGGGTCGGCTTGAATCTCGATCTGGGTATGAATAATCCGTAAATCTTGCGGTGACGAAAAGCGCATTTCGACAGGCGTCACGAGCAAGGGCGCCAGGGCCAGCAATGTAATCGCAAAATTATCCTGACGGCTTGATGGCGGAATCAAGCGGAATAGCCAGGCGCAAAGCCCTCCGCAACTGGCCAATCCCAGAAACAAGGGCAGCCATAAAAAGATGCAGATAATGCCTTCCCAGGCCAAAAGCAGCGCGCCGCCCAAAGCTAATGTGGACGGCACCCAGGGAAAGAGCAAAAATTTCCATAATCGCCAATTGCGATCCGGGTCTGCGACAAAACAGGCCAGAAAGCCGATAACAAACGGCACACCAAAGATAAAGCCAACGCTCATAATCTCAAAAAACGACTTGAAAGCATCGAGCGCGAACACAAGACGGAAAAACAGGCCGTACAAAATGCCGATAGCCGTCGAGATCAACACATAAATGAGCTTTCGTTTTGTTTCATTTTCTGCCATAGATCACCAGGTTTTATTAGGAAATTTGTAAGACTTTTAAAATGGAGTAATGGAGTAATGGAGTAATGGAGTGTTGGAGTAATGGAGTGTTGGAGTAATGGAGTAATGGAGTAATGGAGTAATGGAGTAATGGAGTAATGGAGTAATGGAGTA
>CAYOLL010000217.1:1567-9439 GCA_964404765.1 uncultured Gemmatimonadota bacterium
ATGGAGCGAAGTCTACCCAAACGAGACCAGAAGCGCACCGCCAATGGCCAGGGCAATGCCGATTCCCCGTTGCAGGTTGATCTGTTCTTTCAGGAACAGCGCTCCGAAAATGAATGTAAAAATGGTGCTGAGTTGATTTAGCACGGACGCAGTCGAAGCCTGAGTGTACTTCATGCCGCCCAGCCAGCACAGCATGGAAATATAGCCGCCCAGCAATGAACCAATTAAGGTGAATACCATGCCGCGACGTGCCCACAACGAAGCCATGATAATCTTGCGCTCCTGATGCATGCCCAAAAAAAGCAACAGAATAATCTGGCCACCAAATAAGCGCACCACCGAAACCCACAAAATCGGCGCGCCGGCGTTGAGCATCGGCTTGACCAGAACAATGCCGCCGGCCATGCCTATTGTGGCGGCAACGCCCCAGATCACTCCCCAGATAATATCCGCCCGGCTGAGATGGTGATGCGTTCGTTCGACAGTCGCGGTCAGAACTGCGGCAACTGTCATAGCTGCGCCCAATGCTTGCCACAGGCTCATCTCCTCATCCAGCGCGATGATCGACAGCGCGATGACAAACGGGCTGTACATCGAGACAACAATGGCCGATAAACCGGCCCCAAGACGGTTCAAACTCTTGAAAAAGAGTGTATCACCCAGACCAATGCCCAAAATGCCGCTTAATAACAGCACAACATACTCAGCCGGGGCAACATCGCGCAAAAGCGGCTCGCCAAAGGCAAACAGAGTTAGGATCATGAGCGGGATGGCTAATAAATTTTTAAAGGTGTTCAAGGCGATGGGATGTACGGTTTCGCCGCTCTTTTTAAACAGAATCACTGCCGTGGCCCATACTCCGGCGGCAGTCACAGATAGAATTTCGCCCAAATAAGGAATCAACATAAAACTCCGGGGTTGGATTTGAAATCAACAAGCGAGGCATAAGCGTCTGCCCCAATCTATTTTATAGTAGGTCAAATAGCAACAATTCTTTCTGCGCCGATATTACCGCGGCGTTGTTTGCGCTTGTAAACCATGCCTGAATATCATATTTTGGCGTAGCCATCGCATTGCATTTGCAGGCAAACTAAAGTTTGCTTTGAATGGAGTAGCAAACTTCAGTTTGCAAGTAAAGCGGGTATTGCAAACTAAAGTATGCTATTCCGGTTTTTGAATGGATGTAGATGTAGGAAACCTTGCGAAGGTTAAACTGGTTGCGGAGTCAATATTTTCAGGGCTTGCTGAACTCCCCAAATTGAGCCTTCGCAAGGTTATTTTGTAAATGGAAACAAATCGTAAGGAATCTCCCGTGAAATCGTTTTTTCTGACTCGCTTGCCCTTTATCTTTTGTGGCGGCATTGTTGCGCTATTTTTGCTGGGTTATTTCTATCCGGTCGGCGTGGCATTTGGCCGGATGGCGTTGTTGGGCTTGTTGCTGGCCATTGGGTTCGATCTGCTGGCGCTTTATCGTTATCGGCACGGCGTTTCTGCCAATCGCAGTGTGGCCGAAAAGTTATCCAATGGCGATGAAAATCCGATCCACATTCAAGTCACCAACCACTATCCTTTTACAGTTCAACTGGAAGTGGTTGACGAATTGCCGGTTCAATTCCAGTTGCGTGATTTTGTGACATGTCTGGAGCTTGCGCCCGGTCAAACCGGTGACATTCGTTTTACCGTCCGACCGGTCGAGCGCGGCGAATATTATTTTGGCGACATCAATATTTTTGTGACCGGCCCGTTGGGTTTCGGGCAGCGCCGCTATCAAATTTTGCAGCAAAAAATGGCGCCGGTTTACCCATCCTATATCCAAATGCGCCAATATGAGCTTTCCGCCATCTCCAACCGCCTGAGCGAGAGCGGCATCAAGCGCGTCCGCCGCCTGGGTCATACAATGGAGTTCGATCACCTTCGTCGTTATGTGCGCGGCGATGATTATCGGACGATCAACTGGAAAGCGACCGCCCGCCGCACCCAACCGATGGTTAACCAGTTTCAGGACGAAAAATCCCAGCTTGTTTATAGTGTGATCGACAAAGGCCGGGTTATGAAAATGCCGTTTGAAGGCATGACCCTGCTGGATTATGCGATTAACGCCAGCCTGGTCATTTCCAACATTGCGATTCGTAAACAGGATCGGGCCGGGTTAGTCACCTTTTCGCATGAAATGGGCACGTTAGTGCCGGCGGAACGAAAACCGGCGCAAATGTTTAAGATTCAGGAAGCCTTGTATAATCAAAAAACACAATTTCTGGAATCTAACTTTGAGACATTGCTGGCGACAATTTTGCGCCGATTGCGTCAGCGCAGTTTGATTCTGCTCTACACTAATTTTGAGACATTGTTTGCTATGCGCAGGCAACTGCCGTATCTGCGCCGCCTGGCCCGATTTCATCTGGTGGTTGTCATCTTTTTTGAAAACACCGAGTTGCGCCAAATCTACCGGAAACCGGCGCTCAGCCTGGAAGACATTTATATCAAAACAATAGCCGAAAAGTTTGCCTACGAAAAAAAGCTGATCGTCAAGGAGCTGCAACAACACGGCCTGCACGCCATCCTGACGCCGCCACAGCAGTTGACCGTCCAAACGATCGGCAAATATCTGGAACTGAAAGCCCGTGGGTTAATTTAAATGGAAAAAATCAAAATTCAAACCACCCAAAATGTCGAAATTGAATACGAGTTAGCCGGCATTGGCGACCGCTTTATTGCCGGCTTAATTGATCTTTTTTTGCAGATTGGCTGTCTTATTTTTATCGCGCTGACAGGCGCTTTTTTAGAAATAGAAAATGATGGCTTTTATCTGGTGTGGCTGTTGTTTTTAATCCCGTTTTTTGGCTATGATTTCCTGTGCGAGATGTTTATGAATGGGCAAAGTGTCGGCAAAAAATATATGTACATCCGGGTGATCAAGTTGGACGGCGGACAGCCAACACTGGGCAGCTATCTATTACGCTGGGTTTTTCGCCCGATTGATGTGACGTTGTTTGCCGGAGCGGTAGCGATGGCTACGATTCTGTTAAATGGCAAAGGGCAGCGTCTGGGGGACATTGCCGCCAACACGACGGTCATCCGGCTCAAATCTGCGGTCAAGCTGGAAGATACGATTTTGAGTGATCTGGAAAAAAACTATCAGCCGACATATCCGCAAGTGATTGACCTGCGTGAAGCGGATATTGCGGTCATCAAAGAGGCTTTAAACGTGACGCTCAATCCGCCCGATATCCCGGCGGAACGAAGTCTGCGGGAATTGGCCAAGCAGCATATTGAAGCGCGGCTGGGGATTCAATCGGCCTTGCAACCGGCCAATTTTCTGGCGGTAATTATCAAGGATTACAATTTTTATAAGGGTGTGTGGGAGAGTTAAAGTCAATCTGCAGAGCCTTCCCGCAACAAAAACGTCGAATATATCGCACTGGCAAACAGCGTCAGCGCCCCGAACTGATGCAGTACACCCAACACAACCGGCACCGCGTACAATAAAGTCAGCACACCCAAACCGAACTGGATCATCACCGCGCTTAGCAGTAAACGCAGGGATCGTTGCAGTGCTTTGTTTAACCGGAAGCGGCGCAGATACAGCCAAACCATCATCATCGCCGCTACGACGCCAACGGCCAGCCAACGATGAAAAAACTGCATCGCCAGACCGTTATTGAGTGTGTCCACCCACAAGCCGGGCGGCAGCCAGAAATCACCCATCTTCGGAAATGTATTAAACATGTAACCGGCCTTGAGTCCGGCCACCATCGCGCCCAATCCGGTTTGGATAAAGATGAGCGGAATCAGCGCCGCGGTAATTCGCCACAAAAATGGCGGCAAATGGCCGGAAGTTTCCCTGTCCGGACGAAGCTGCAAATAGCGCAGCGCTTGCCAAAAAGTCGCGCCAAATAAAACAAATGCCAGCAGTAAATGGGCCATTAAACGGAAATGGCTGACGTGCGGATCATTGACCAGACCGCTCTTGACCATCAGCCAGCCCACCACGCCTTGCAGTGCGCCGAGCATAAAGAGCGCACATAATCGGGTCATTTGCCTGGTAGTAAATCGCCTTTGCCAGGCAAAATAGCAGAATGGCACAAAGAAAATCAACCCGATGGAGCGTCCGATCAACCGATGAAGATATTCCCACCAGAAAATAAACTCGAATTGATCCAGTGTCATACTGGAGTTTACGTGCCGATATTCCGGCGTCTGTTGATATTTTTCAAAGCGCTCCACCCAATCGGCGTGACTAAGCGGCGGTATCGCGCCCATGACCGGTTCCCATTCCGTAATTGACAGACCGGAACCCGTCAGTCGAGTAATTCCGCCAATCAAGAGCATGAGCGCAATCATCCCGGCACAGAAAAGCAGCCAATGGCCAATGGATTTCGTATTCGTTTGTGGTATAAATTCCATAGGATGTTACGGAAACAGTTTCGCCAGAAATTGAGCGGCAATCGGATTAAAAATTTGCGATTCGGTCGATAACTTTCTTTTCCAAACCGGTCTTACGATCTATTAGCCAAATTTCTTTGGCCCTATAAAACGGGCTAAATCCCCAATAGGTTTGGATAAAAGCGATCCACCGACCGTCGGGCGATGGCGCAAAGTTGTATCGATCCAAACCCTCTTCGCTATAATCCGTGATAACGCCGATCACCCCAAATTTGTTCTTCAAATTTGCCAGTGAAGATTCGGCTTCGGCGAGCCTAAAAAACGGGCCACATTCCAGCACAAACTCAATGGGAATTTTTGTGGGATTGTGCAGCAATTCCTGAGTTTGAAGAATTTTGGGGGAAGGTCGAATCCATGTATCCGGCTTGAGGCGCGCGTGTTTGACAGAATCCGCCAAGGCCGTAAGTTCCGCCAGATCAAAGCTAGTTTTTAGTCGGATTGCATATTGAGGTTGGAGGACCGCTTTGGTCACCCAATTCGGCAATTTCCACTGGACACTGCGATACAGTGCTGAATCTGAAGGGGAGATTTCAGCGAACTGCGCTCCGGCGGCTTCTTCAGCGGAGATCTCTATCGGCTCGCCATGCCGGGCACACGCGCTGTCGACAAAAATTTTGCAATGCTGTGTCCTGATGTCATTTGTGTTTCTATTGATGAAACTGTAGACCAGCCGGGCTTCCTGTTCCAGAAAACCTTGCAACGTAAAAGTCTGTCCCTGAAGCTGCGGACTAAACAAAACTTGGCACGGCGTAGACCGGGGCTTTTGCTCACGATTTCGAAGAATGTACAGACCGAAATAATCTGCGAAGGCGACGAATCGACGGGATGGCGGCAGCAAAAACTTCTCAACAGTCGGATTCAGTGTCGAAATCCGGCCGGTGAACATATCGTATTGGAGAATTTTTTCGGGAATGCAACACGTATCCAACGAATCCATCTTGGCATCGACGACAAGAAAGCGGCTGTCGGGCGACCACCGAATTTTGCTGAAATGAATGCATTCACCCTGCCAGGCCGAAACAGATCCGACCAATTGCAGGATGAGCAAAGCCACAATAGCCACATAACACAAACACTTACGGAAAATAACCATACCGTTCCTCGCACACTACGGAAGCAGTTTCGCCAGCAGGTTTTGCCAGAAATTGAGCGGCGGCAGTCGCTTTGTCTGCGAGATTTTGAGGGTCATGCTTTTGCCATTGCGCCAGGGCCAAAGCATTGCGGCGATTGCATGCTCGCCCTCTTCGCCAAAGAACAGCAGTTGACTTTTGGATATGCCGCCGTATTTGGCCGTATAGCGTTTGTATAGCTTGGGTTGGGCAACGACCACGCCCAGGTGTTGGCTTAAAACACGCTCCAAATCCGGTCGTTGCTGCGCTGCCAAAACGCCTTCAAAATAGGCAGTATCTTGGACGCGCTTTTCCTCAAAATCCAGACTTTTTACATCTGCAATTAGCTGCGTAAAGTTCATGATAATTCCTCATTCGGGGGTTGGAATTTTAGATTTTCCAAATCTCAAAGATTTGGAAAATCTTTGATCACCTAAAGAAATGTTGCTAACCCAAAAAGGTCAAGGAGAAATTCACAACTATCTGCTTGCATTTCCAGGCATGAAGTAGCATATTTGCGCGACTTATAATCGCAAATTTTGCTATTAACTTATGAAAAGAAAGGCGGCAAATGAAAGCGCTTCTATGGTTAGATAAATGGCTGGAGAAAATTGCCGGCTGGCTGCTCGTTTCATTTCTCAGCACAATGATTGTGATGGCCTTCGGGCAGATCGTGTTGCGCAATTTTTTTGACACAAGTATTGGCTGGGGCGACATCTTTCTGCGGCACATGGTGCTATGGGTGGGCTATTTTGGGGCCATTATCGCCACCGGCGAAGGCCGCCACCTTAAGATCGAATTTGTCAACAAGCTGGTCCCGCCTAAAGTCCACAAAGTATTTAAGGTGGCGACCAATTTATTTGCCGGTGTCATCTGCTTTTTCCTGACGCGCGCGGCGGTCAGTTTTTTTCAGATGGAGCAAGAGTCCGGCGCCAATCTAATTCTTGATTTATCGTCCACCTACTTTATTGTTATTATTCCAATAGGTTATGCGCTGGTTTCATTTCGATTCTTTGTGCAGGCTATTGCCGCTTTGGTGGACATCATTCAGGGCCGTTGGGAAATTATGGAGGCGCAGCACTTATGAAAATCATCCTTTTTGCGCTTGGACTGGTGGCGCTGGCCCTGATCGGTTCGCCGCTTTTTACCATAATCGGCGCCATTTCGCTCTACGGCTTTTCCGCACAGGAAATTGATACCGCCGCCATTATCATCGAGCTTTACCGTCTGGCCAGTCAACCGGTTTTGCTGGCGATTCCGCTATTTACCGTGGCCGGTTACTTTTTGGCCGAAAGCAAAGCCCCGCAGCGTATTATTACGTTGGCCCAAACCTTGATCGGTTGGATGCCGGGCGGATTAGCCATCGTCGTGTTGGTTAGCTGCGCCATCTTCACGGCCTTTACCGGCGGCTCCGGCGTGACCATCATCGCCTTGGGCGGGCTGGTTTTCCCACTGCTTATATCGGCAAAGTATGATGAGAAGTTTGCGCTGGGATTGGTCACTACATCCGGCAGTCTCGGCCTGCTTTTTCCACCCAGTTTGCCAATCATTTTATACGGCACCTTTGCCCAGATTTCAATTGATAATCTGTTCCGCGCCGGCATTGTGCCCGGCCTGATCCTAATGCTGGTGATTGCCGTTTACAGCATTCAACAGGGATTAAAGACGCAAGTGCCGCGCTATCCTTTCGAGGCCAAAAAAGCGCTTGCGGCGATGAAGGATGCCGCCTGGGAAATGCCGTTGCCGTTCTTTATTATTGGCGGGATTTACGGCGGACTTTTTACAGCCACCGAGGCTGCGGCGGTAACCGCTTTTTATGTCTTTATCGTCGAAGTCTTTATCTACAAAGATTTGAAGCTTACTACCGACGTGCCGCGGGTGATGAAAGAAAGCATGATTCTGGTCGGCGCTATTCTGATGATTTTGGGCACTGCAATGGGCCTGACCAGTTTTTTGATTGATCAGCAGGTGCCGCAGCAGTTGTTTGACTGGATTCACCAGTTTGTCAGCAGCAAAGTCTATTTCCTTATCATTCTCAACATCTTTTTACTGATTATCGGCATGATTATGGAGATTTTTTCGGCCATTGTCGTCGTGCCGCTGATTGTGCCGATTGCCGAGCAATACGGCATTGATCCGATTCACCTGGGCATTATTTTCCTGGCCAATCTCGAGATCGCCTACCTGATGCCGCCGGTCGGTCTTAATTTGTTTATGGCCAGCTTCCGCTTTAAACGCACGATCGGCGAAGTAGCTTTTGCCACCCTGCCTTTTATATTCGTACTTTTTATTGCCTTGCTCCTGATTACCTATGTGCCGG
>CAYOLL010000218.1:0-9432 GCA_964404765.1 uncultured Gemmatimonadota bacterium
GGCCCGCCGGCCGACTTTACCGGCACGTTTGCCGCCGGCGCTTATGCCACGGCGAATCCGTATGCCAACAGCACCACCTACACCAAGACCTATACCAGCGCCGGCGCAACGGGCATGAAAGTTCACTTTACCGCCTTCAACACCGAATCCGGTTATGACTTTGTGAAGATCAAAGATGCGACGGGCGCGGTCATCTACAGCTATTCCGGCAACAAGGGCGCTTTCACCAGCGGCCCGGTCAACGGCGCTTCGATTACGGTAACGATGACCAGCGACGCCAGCGTGACGGGCACCGGTTTCAGCATCGACGGTTACTACTACAACGGCGGCACGCCGCCGACCAACCAGGCCCCGACCGCGAAAGCAAATGGCCCGTATAGCGCGGCCACCGGCTCGGCCATCGCCTTCAGCAGCGCCGGTTCGACCGACGCGGACGGCACGATCGCTTCTTATAGCTGGAACTTCGGTGACGGCACGACGAGCGCGACGGCCAACCCGAGCAAGTCCTACAGCGCCGCCGGTACTTACACGGTTACTTTGACGGTCACCGACAACGCCGGCGCGACCGGCACGAGCAGCGCGACGGCGACGATCACGACGACCCCGCCGCCCTCGAGCTACATCACCGCCGAAACCGAAGCGAACAACGCTTACACCACCGCCAACGGTCCTTGCGGTAACAATGTGAATGTGGCCGGTAACATCAGCACAACGACCGACGGCGATTTTTTCCACTTCACGCTGAATACGACCGGTACGATCACCATCAGCGTCACAATCGCCACAACCGGCAAGGATTTGGACTGGAAGCTCTACAAATCGTCAGCCCCGACGACGGCCGTGAAGACCTCGGCCACGACCGGCAACCCGGAAACCGGCAGCTACAGCGCCACGACAACGGGCAAGTATTATGTCAAAGTCTACGGCTACAGCGGCGCGATGAGCGCATACACCCTGAAAATCACCGGCAGCAACATGGCCATCGACGCCGACAACAGCGGCGAAGTGATCGCGGCCAAGAGCTTTAGCGTGATGAACGCCTACCCGAACCCGTTCACCAAGTCCACCACGATTGCCTACAGCTTACCGGCCGGTGGCAATGTGAGTGTCAAGGTTTATAACACGGTCGGCCAGTTGGTCAAAACCCTGGTCAGCGAAGATCAAGCCGCCGGTCAGCACAACATCGTCTGGGACGGCCGCACGGACAACGGCAACGAAGTCGCCGCCGGCGTCTACTTCTACCAGATCGTCAACGGTAAGAACCAGGACATGAAGCGCGTGACCATGAGCAAGTAAGTCTGAAATAGTAAAAAGTCGCAAATTTAAAAAGCCCGCCGGATTTTCATCCGACGGGCTTTTTTACGTTGAAGCGGTTAAATATTTTGTAAACATTATTTTTTTGAATTCATAACTTGTTTATTTACAGCATCTTAATGCTAATTAATGCTTTATCTGTTTGAATTGGCTGTAAAGCTTATTTAACGTCATCAACGCCTGCATTATTGTGCAAATAAAACGCTAACATGCCTAAAGTAAACATGATAGCATCTTTTTTAAAAATTGGCACGGTTCTTGATACTACAGCCTCGTCACCTAAGTGACCTGAAAAGAAAATATCAAATAACTTTTATAAAAACCGACCAAAAGGAGAAAGAAATGAAAAAGTTCTTAGCCATGTTAAGCCTGGGCGCTGGTTTGATCGCCGGCCAAGTGAATGCGGCCAACGCGCCGATCGAAAACTTGTTGAATGCTTCCAAGGGCGCTTCACAAGCCTACGTAGACGCCAAAACAGGTACGACCTTACTGGTTGGTCGGTTTGGCCAGAGCAAAATGTTGACGGCGGATGCCGCTGCACAGCAGTTTGTCAACAACAACCGCAAGGCCCTGGGCCTGGCTTCAAATCAAAATACGACCGTAACGCATTTTTACAATGTCGGCGATGAAAAAGTAATTCACCTGAGCCAAAGCGTCAACGACGTACCGGTCTTCGGCGGCGACCTGGCCGTGACCGTCAACAGCAACAACGAAGTGACTGCAGTCAGCGGTCAAATCAAAACTTTAAACCTGAATACGCGCCCAACGATCCAGGCCAAGAACGCGATTCAAACTGCGATAACCGAATTCGCCAGCCCGCTAAGCGAAGCGCTGGCAGCGAAATTAGTCATTTACGACAACACGTTGACCTGGCACGTGGTTGCCAAAACCCACGAGCCGGTCGAGTCCCACATGAACTATTTCGTCAACGCCAAAACCGGCGAAATCGTCAGCCAATTCGACAACATCCAGACCGCCCGCAACCGCAAGACCTATACTGCGGCCAACAAGCCGCGTATCCCCGGCACACTGGTCCTGCAAGAGACGAGCGGCAGCACGACCGACGCGGTCATCAACACGATCCACAGCCACACCGGCACGGTCTATGATTACTACAAAAACCGCCACAACCGTGACAGCTATAACAACGCCGGCGCGACGCTGATCTCGACCGGTCACTACAACCGCAACTACGTAAACGCTTACTGGAACGGTTCGCAGATGGTCTACGGTGACGGCGACGGCGTACAATCCGGCCCGCTCTGCGTATTGGATGTGGTTGGTCACGAATTGACCCACGCGGTCACCGAGCGCACCGCCGGTCTGATCTACCAGAATCAATCGGGCGCTTTGAACGAAGCCATGAGCGACATCTTCGGTAGCTTTATCGAAAAGTATAAAGACGACGTGCAAGGCACCAATCAGTTTGACTGGTTGATCGGCGAAGATTGCTGGACACCGAAAACCGCCGGCGACGCCTTACGCTACATGGACAACCCGGCCCGCGGTCAGCAACCGGACAAAATGAGCAGCCCGTATTACTACACCGGCACGGGCGACAACGGCGGCGTGCACTACAACAGCGGCGTTCCGAACCACGCCGCCTACCGCATGGTTGCCATTCACGGCATGAGCTTCGTAGACGCCGAGAAGATTCACTACCGCGCTTTGACGAACTACCTGACTTCCAGCTCCAACTTTGTGGCCGCCCGTTTAGCCTTAACGCAAGCCGCGACCGACCTGTTCGGCGCCGCCAGCAGCCAGGTAAGCGCGGTCAAAGCCGCCTACGACTATGCCGAAGTATATGCCCCGGCAGCGGTTGCCAAAACCGGCAGCGCCGAGACCATGAGCCAGGGTGATGCGAACGAAGTGATTGCGGCCAAGAGCTTTAGCGTCATGAACGCCTATCCGAGCCCGTTCACCAAGTCCACCACGATTGCCTACACCTTACCGGCCGGTGGCAATGTAAGCGTCAAGGTCTATAACACGATTGGCCAGTTGGTCAAAACGCTGGTTAACGAAAACCAAGCCGCCGGTCAACACAACATTGTTTGGGACGGCAGCAGCGACAATGGCAACGAAGTTTCCGCCGGTGTCTACTTCTACCAGATCATCAACGGTAAGAACCAGGACATGAAGCGCGTAACGATGAGCAAGTAAGCGACATCTTTCATAGCAATATTAAAAACCCGCCTGTTTCGGAAGAGACTGGCGGGTTTTTGCGTTTCTAAGCGTTTTAAGCCGTTTTAAGGCGCAGGGGGGTAGATTTCCTAGCCTCGCTGCCAGATCGTCGAATCTTGCCAATGTACGGCCTGCAAAATCACGAAAACAAGAGATTGTGGGAAATTTTGATGCTCAACGATTTACTTTGGGTTTCGTGAGACCTTTTGTGGGAAATTGGGATGGGTTTTGGACACAAAAAACGACGAATGTCCTTGTTGTCATTGTTTTAAGTACGTTTTAATATGTTTTAGAGCACATCCGATGCTTGCTACGACTGCGTTTGCGGAATCACACAGCGACGTTTCGGGGGTTGAAGTGAGAGGTTTTGTGGGAAATTGGGATGGGTTTTGGGCAAAAAAAACGACGAACGCCCCCTGTTGTCGTTGTTTTAATATGTTTTAATATGTTTTCGGACACATCCGACGCTTGCTACGACTGGATTTGCGAAGATTAAGAACGAGAGATTGTGGGAACTCGAACGAGAGATTGTGGGAACTCGAACGAGAGATTGTGGGAACTCGAACGAGAGATTGTGGGAACTCGAACGAGATGTGTTGACACGCTCTCGTTGTCCGGCTATATTGAAATCTTTAGAATTCTCAACATAAAGAAATTCAATAAAAAGGAGATGAAAATGTCTAAATCGGTTGATTTAAGTGTCGATTATAAAGTGACGGAATCGAATACCCTGATTGAAGCGCACTATCGGCTCAGTCTGATGGAACAGAAGTTTATTTTGATTATGGCGTCACTTGTCGAGCCGGAAGATGAAAATTTCAAATTTTACGATGTCAAAATCAATGATTTGCTTGATATTCTGAAGGTCGACGATGATAAAAAGTGGGGCACGATTTATGACCGGGTCCACGATTTATTTAAAAATCTGAGTAAAAAGCCATTGGTCATCTTCGAAGAAAAACAATACGTCAGTATCAACTGGATTTCGTCGTTAATCGTATATACCGATAAATCACCCAAAAAAGGAATTGTATCTTTTGAATTTTCGGAAAGGTTAAAGCCCTATCTGTTGCAATTAAAGCGGGAATTTGCCTCCTATCGACTCAAAAATGTGATGAACTTGAAAAGTACGCATGCTATCCGGATTTATCGGCTTTTGAAACAGTATGAGAATATCGGCAAGCGGCGCATCGATTACCTGGAATTAAAGAAAATTCTGGGAATTGAGGACAAGTATAAAATCTTTTGGGATTTTAAAAAATGGGTCCTGGAACCGGCGCAAAGGGAGATCGAAACAACGGATATTCGGTTTGATTACGAGGCGATTCGGAAAGGCCGAAGTGTCGTGGCGATTGAGTTCCGGATATTTCCAATGACGGAGATTAAGCCGTTGCTTGAAGTGGTGACGGAGCCAACGACGGTTGAGCCGGAAGTAATTACCCTGCTGATCAGCAAGGGCAAGCTATCGCCTAAAGAGGCCGGGGAAATTTGGGAGAAGAAATTTGATTTTGTAGATCCAGAAAGCCGTAAGTATATCAACGAAGCCGAATTGTCGTTTGAGCAGTATTTGCGGGAAAAACTGTTTCTGGTGGAGAAAGAAACCGCTGCCGGAAAGATTAATAACATCCAGGGGTTTACCTACAACGCTATTTTGAAGAACTACACCTCAAGCGCGTTTGCGGAAGAGGAAGCGCGGCGCGAAAAGCAGAAAAAGAAGGATGCGTTGAACCAACTCAAGCGGGAAACGGAGCGGCTGACCTGTGAGCGGGACGAAGCGGTCGGAGCGCTCACGGCCAAGATACTGGTCAGCGAGGAAGATTTGCTGGAAACGGTCATCGGCGAGCTGCTGGCGGATAAGGAAAGCGGCCTGGGCACATTTTACAAAGTGGGCAAAACGCCGACGGAGAACTACCAAAACCCGCTGATCCGCGGCATTATCGACAACCGGGTTCGCGTAAAGTTTGCGGATCAATTTAACGAAATCGAGAAAACATTTGCGGTTGAAACGGCCCGGCTTGAAAAACAGCGCGAGAAGCTGAAAAAGAAATAGCAAACATTGGAATAGCAAACTTCAGTTTGCAAGTCATTGCGCCGGCAAACTGAAGTTTGCTACTCCGGTGGCTCCGGTGGCTTCAGGTGAACCATGATTCACCTTTAGCGCATGTTTTGTGTGCCCGGACACATGTTGTGAACTCTGGCTCATGTTGTGAAAATAGACGCTCGCCGTCATCTTGAGTTGAATTGACTGTAACATGTTTATTTAAAGCATATTAGCTGTTATTTTACGGTTGTTTTAATTTTTGGCACGCTGCTTGCTTTATTAAAAAATGTAATCGTTGACAAGTGATCAACGGCCAACCAAAACGAAAAATAAGGAGAATGCAAATGCTGTTCAAGAAGTTAACCCGTAACGCAATCGTGAGCAATACCAACGACAGCAAATTGGTCAAGTTGACCAATGACCAAATGAAGTCAGTTAAAGGTGGCGGAAACATCATAGGAAACATAGGAAACAATTATACCTGCTAAGTTAATATGCTTATACCTGCTAAGTTAATATGCTTAAAAATCATTCGTAATCGCAAAAGAACGATGGAAATCCATCGTTCTTTTGCTTTATACCCCAAAAAGCAACATGTAAATCACAGGATAAGTCTTGATTTATATTTTCCATAAAACTTTGCATGACATTCCCCTGTCAGCTATTCTGCCCAATCATTCGGCTGAAGCGCCTGTATATGAATTAAAGCTTGATCCAGTCACACCGATTCCCTTTGCAGGCGTTCGTCATTTGTGGGCGCTATTTGCCAAACACATAGATCGTCCCAGCATGGCCAGCGCGTTAAATTCCCGCAAAAGCATTTTAAGCCTGGTTCTAAAAAATTTAGAACGTGAGCTAACTCCTGAAGAAAACCAACAACGCTCTACATTTTTATCCCATTCGCTTGGTTTTTTATCGCATAATAGCGCAATTTCATTCCCATTAATTACAGCCTGGAGTGAGATTCTAAGCGAGGTCGCTGCGCAGTTGCCAATGACAATTGTCATCCCAAATTGCCAGACGCTTGATGTGATGAGCATGGCGGTATTTCGTAAATGGATACGCGAACTTTCTTCAAACAGTAAAACCAACTTCGTTTTAGGGTATCAACCCGAGACAGATACCAGTCATTGGTTGTGGGGCCGCGACCCGGAAGCAATCAATCGTCATTTGGCTATGCTTGAGGCAATGCCGTTTACCTCTGTTGATTCCACCCCGTCAACAAATGCCGCCACCGGGAGTTACGTCCAATCCGAGCCTTTATCGTCCACAGTCTGGGATGATTTTAGCGAGCTGAATGCTTACCGGTTACTGGCCAGGCTCGATATTCCGCTTTCAACAGGCGAGTGTCAATTTATCCTTCAGAGCATTCGTCACAGCTTTAGTATCTTTGGTTTTACAACGACGCTGAGGCTGGGACTGGAGTTTTTGAATAGAAATCCGCAGCTTTCCGATCCGGAAAGAGCAGAGCTGCATAATTTACTCGCTCTGGCAGCCTACAACCGTCAGGTGCGGACCCAGGGAAATACGGAATTGGCCGAGTTTTTGAGCCATCATTTTAACGCGTCCTTGAAGTTTGAAACCGATCCGGCCCGGCGCAGTCATTTATTTTATCGCCTTTGTATTAATTCCGGTCGTCGCCAGGACGATCTGGAAGCGGCCCTGGAGTTAGCCGGGCAAGCCATCGCCGAGGCGAATCAACCATTGGTGCGGGTTAATGGTTTAAGCGGCTTTTTAGAAGCCTGGGCTTTAAATGGACGAGCTTATGTATTATCGCGTCTGCGCCGTTTAAATGAAGCTATTGCGGATTGTCAAAGAGCCTTTGAGTTGTTAAATGCGTCGGACAATTTGCCGGATGAATTAAGCGCCGAACTCACCTGGAGTCGTTTGGTTATTTTGGACAATTTCGCAGAATTGGCCTGGCACTCCGGCGATTTAAATTTGGTTACACAACGCCAGCGCATTTATGAAGATTACGAACAAACACTGCGTCAGAAGACGTTTCAAAGACTTTCGCCTTATCGTTGGTTAAAGATATTCCGACGACAGCATCTTCTAAAACCGGCGCTGCCTTATGCTCATATGGGGTTTGAGGACGCCAAAAAGTTTCTGCTGCCAGATGCGGAAGATTTTTTTTGCCGGGAGTTAGGTGATTTTTATTATCGACTTGGGCAGGCGGAAGAAGCGCTTTCCTACTTAACAACATCGCTCTCGATTCGTCGCCGGATTGGTTCGCCTGAAGATATTTTAAATTCTGAAATTGGTCAGGCGATGGCCTGGCTTAAATTAGGTCGTCTGGCTGAAACCAATGCCGTTTTTATCCGCTTGTTACAAGATCAACATTGCCAGCAACCTTCCGCGCAAGCAGAAGTGAAGGCCATGTTGGCTATTGTGGCCGCCCTGAGAAACGACGCTGCCGCATGCGAGTCCTTTGTGAATCAAGCAATTGGATCTGCGTTAGAAAGCGGACAGCGAAATGCGATCCTGCGGGTGGCAATTTGTGGAGGCGAGGCTTGTCTTCACTTGAATCGGAGGCATGACGCCAGAATGGCTTTTGAACAAGCCCTGGATGTTGCCAAAGTTGAAGGAGAAACATCGCCGGCGGGCGAGCTATTCAGAGTCTATCTGGGCATTCTTGATTGTGAAGATGATTCATCGGAGTGGTTGCGTGAGGCTCTTGACCTTTTACCGGCTGCGCTTGAAGATTCGGAAACCTGGTGGCATATTTCGCGGCTGTTGAAGTATATAAATGCTCATGTGGACGTCGTAACATCAGGAATAAATTTGGGGTCGCAATTCAAATTTCTCTTTAAAATTGCAGAACAGCGGGCAGATTGCCAGGCACTTCTGATACCGATCAACGCGAGTTTGGAAAAGGAAACAAATAATTTTGTTGTGAGCTATCACTCGCACTTGTGAACTATTTTTCACATTTTGTGACTCTTGTCTCATTTTTTTTACAATGACTGAATCTTGCTAAAGGCGAATTATCATCGCTATACCAGCGAAAAATATTTTTAAATCGTTCATGTAAAATATCTTACGCATTATTTTAGTGTTGAAACATAAAACTGGCACACTGCTTGCTTTATTAAAAAGCGTAATCGTTGACAAATCGTCAATGACCCAACCAAAACGAACGAAAAATAAGGAGATTGAAATGAAGAAGTTAACCAAAAGCGAATTGAAAAGCATCAAAGGCGGCGCTACAGCAATTGAATATGGCCTAATTGCATCGCTTTAAGTTTAAAATCAACGGTAATCGTGATCGTTGACAAATCGTCAATGACCAAACCAAAACGAACGAATAAGGAGAATGAAATGAAGAAGTTAACCAAAACCGAAATGAAGCAAATCAATGGCGGCGGCCATGGCCATGGTAACGAACGCAAAGGCAGCTGGAACTAAGCCTTAACGCGATTCGTAGCAAATAAAAAATGCCGTTCTCTAAAAAGGGAACGGCTTTTTGCATACTAAATAAATTAATCAAAGGAGAGCGAAATGAAGAAGCTAAATAAAAACGAAATGAAGCGGGTTAAAGGCGGCGATGGCATGGGTATGGATCCGGACTCTACCGGCAGACAAGTATTTAATGCTGTAACCGACCCTGTTGGAACATTAAGTTAAATAAAATTAAAGCCGTTCTCTAAACAGGGAACGGCTTTTTTGTTTGTAGCGCGATTTGCCTAAATCGCACATGCGCGAATATGGCGATTCGCGCTATTTCTTTGCTGACATCTGCAGTTTTAAATCTTCGATTCGGGCTTCAATTTCCGCGATTTCAGGATCGCGTTTTTTAAGAATGGCGGCAAACACCTTGGGGTATGACTTCCGGATTTCGCCGTCAATAATCCCCTTTATCAACCGGTTTTTGTAATTCTCCGCCGCAGTTTTCC
>CAYOLL010000219.1:0-9396 GCA_964404765.1 uncultured Gemmatimonadota bacterium
CGGCTAAAAACGCGCCGGAATGACATCGTCTTTCCGTAAAAAGGTTCCATGAGCCGACCATTTTTCAGGGATCCTTGTCCCACTTGATTTGTCAAGGATTTGTCAAATCTGGAATCCGACCCGCTATTGGTGCGGTTTTCCGCGCATTATGCTACGCAAATCCTTTATTCATGCGGGTCGGATTTTTATCCAAATAGGTGAACAGTGTCGGTGATAAACCCTAAAGTCGCCGAAAATGTGCTTGACAGCATTTTGGGTTTGTATAGTTTGCTTTGGTAAGAATTTAGTTTTTGGACTCACCTGAATAACAAGGAAAAATAATGGCCTCCGATCAAAATTTTGTGGAATTCATTGTTGGACAAATCGAGAATGCCGGGCTGATCACTTACCGCAAGATGTTTGGCGAATACGCCATCTACAGTGACGGTAAAGTCGTCGCTTTGGTCTGTGACAATCAACTGTTTGTTAAGCCTACAACCGGTGGCCGGGCCTTTATCGGCCATGTCGTTGAAGCCCCGCCTTATCCGGGCGCAAAGCCCAGCTTTTTGATTGAGCAAGTAGATGATCGGGATTGGCTCAGTCAACTTGTCCGGTTCACGTCCAGTGAGCTTCCCACGCCCAAGCCCAAAGCGCCGAAAAAGAAGGCGCGGCCAAAGAAAGGGAATAGGGAATAGGGCGCAATTTTTCGCCCGAATAAAAAAAGTCCGCCTCACTTTCGTGAAACGGACTTTTTTGCCAAAAGCTTATAGAAACCTGTGATAAATTCCGGCCTAACCTTGCGAAGGTTTGATTTTGCTGGATCGGAATCGTGCACGGAAGCCTTCGCAAGCTTCGCAAGCTTCGCAAGGTTGTTTTCCCGACTTTATCACACCCGCCTATAGATTACGAATGGCTCGTTGTATCGGCCACGCCGCCATTTTTAGCAGTCGTAAACTTTTTGAGCTGATCCTTGAAGTACGGATCATCGGGCTTTAGGGCGATCGATCTGTTAATAGTTGCAATCGCCTGATCGTATTCCTTACGCTTGTTATATACCTCGGCCAGCGTATCTAAAATGCCGGCATTCGTCGAGTCCAGTTCGACCGCCTTTAAACCGACCGTAAGGGCTTCATCCAGATGCAAGTCATGCTCGGCCAAAAACCAGGCAAAAGCATTGTGCATGTCGGCATCCGTCGGCATTTTTTGGAGCGCTTCCCGATAGGTTTTGGACGCATCGTCCCACTTTTCCTGCTTTGTATATGCCCGGATGATCATAAAATATGCTCCATCCAGCACATCGCTGTCCGGATAGCGCTTGATCATGTCTCTAAGCATGGTAACACCTTTGGCATACGCCTCGGTGCGCACCAACCGCTCGCCGGTCATAAACAAGGCATTGTCCACATGGCCGGAGGCATTGGCCTTGTCCAATTTGACCAGCTTATCCAAATGAACTTTGGCCTCGTCCGTTTTGCCGCGATCCGTCAGCTTTTCGCCTACTTTAAATAATAAATCCAGGCTGTCCGGATGAGCCGCCAACTCCTGTTGAAAAAAAGCCAGCGTATTTTTGTTAGCACGATAATCCTGGGCGGTCGCTAAATAATCTCCCGCCGGCAAGAAACCAATAATTCGATCAACTTCCGCACCGTCAGCGCCGATGAAAACAACTGTCGGATAACCGGTTACCGCATATTTTTCCCGAATAGCCGGACCGTCTTCTTTTTCCGCATCAATTTTAACCGCGATATAGTTCGTATTTACAAAATTCGCAACCTGCGAATCGGTGAATGTCTCTTTGGACAACACCTTGCACCAGCTTCACCACTCGGTATAAAAATCAACCATTACCTGCTTGTTTTCGGCTTTGGCCAGGGTAAAAGCCGAATCCAGTGTGCCATGATGCCATTTGATTTCTACGGCCGCCGGGGCTTCAGCCTTTGTCGCCTCTTGATTTGCTGCGGGCTGTTCCTGGGCCTGTTGCGTACATTGTGCCGCGCCTAACGCCAACACAAGCGCCATCCATTTCTTCATAAACTCTCCTTGCAATAAAATGTGAAAGGTAAAACGATAAAAAAAACAATTGCTATGTTGCCAGATTATTCTTCAGAAGCATCCTCACCGGTTTGCACGCCACCTTCAGCAATCCATGTTTCTAAGGCCGCCATAATTTTTTTTGCCTGATCAACGCTGGAAATGTTGAATTTGCTTTGCTCACGGTAAATTTCGTTCCACTTTTTATAGCGCCGAATCGAAAACTTGACTGGCCCGTAGATTTCCTTTTTTTGCATCCCAATCCTGGTATTTAAACAAGATCGTCGTCCAGGCGCCACGGCTTAAAATCACCCGATCTAACTCTTTTACAGTCTCCCGGCCCGTTTCATCCTGCCAGGAAACGCTGATTTCTTCAATTGTTGCGGCACTTGCCATGTAAACCTCGCGGTTAAATAATTTGATATAGTGATTAAGAAGCTATGACAGCAGCTAAAGCTTTGGTATTTTGATTACCGGGATCAATCAAATCAGCATTGTTGTTTTCTTTCCAAAAAAGAAAGAACGGGCGAAATATAGGCGCATAACCCGGACTGTCAAGAGGATTTTAAAAAAACGCAGTAGTCTGTTCGGCATAAGTTTGTGTGAACTTAAACCTGACGGGTTTTGGAAACCCGTCAGGTTTGGTCGTCGAAAAAGTTCACACAAACTTACGCCGCGTAGCAGTAGTCTGCTGAGACTGTTCACCGGTGAACAGTGTCTTCACTGTTTTTTTGGTTTTTTTGAGTAGAGATCACTTCACAACAGGTGGCGTTTCCTTTTTTCCATCGTCATGGGGCGCAGTATCATCAAACAGCATCCGAATTGCCGGCGTCTGCAAGTCTTTAAACTGTCCGGATTTGACCGCCCAAATAAAAGCAAATAAAAAGCCGATTGCAACAAACAGACTACAGCCAATCAATACAAATAGCACAGTAAGAACTAACATTTTTCTCCTTAACCTCAACGGTTATCCGCTCAAAAAATAAGGTAACCTTGCGCGGGTTTACACCGCAAACCGCTGATAATTTTGAAAATATTGACTTTCGTGCCAAGTATAACCTTTGCAAGGTTTGCTTTATCCAGGGATACCTCAACGGTTATTCCAGGCGCATCCGTCGGGCATGAAGACTCACCATTCCGGTGACAAAAACTACGACGGTTATTGAACTGAGCGGCATCAGAATGGCCGCCACAACCGGCAAAAGATGGCCGGAAACGGCATAGCTTAATCCAATCGCATTGTATACCCATGAGATTCGAAAGCTGCTCTTTATAATCTGCATACTTTTTTGGGCTAACTGCAGAAAAACTTCTAATTGTTTAAGCGCAGTTGCATCCAGGATGCCGTCACAGGCGGGTGAAAAAGAGGTGACATCGTCGGTAATCGCAATTCCTACATGGCTTTGCTTCAGTGCGCCCGCGTCATTTAGACCATCGCCAATCATCATGACCCGGCGGTGTTGCGCCTGCAGCTTACGAATATAATCCAGCTTATCCTGTGGTGATTGATTAAAGAAAAATGCAGTATTATCACCAAAAATTGCCCGCAACCGTTCCCGCTCCGAATCACCATCACCGGATAACACAACAAGATGATAAGAATTGCGCAATGTGCTGACCGTCGCCTCGACCTCGTTACGATAGACATTGATAACTTCAAAATAACCCCGCTGAACGCCATTAATCGCCACATAGATTTGGTTTGACGGCAGCGTGTTTTGACCCGGTTTGCCGGTGGCCGAATTAAGCCAGGCGGGCGAGCCAATCTTGACCTTGCAGCCATCAATCGTCCCGATCAAACCACTTCCGGGAATTTCAGCAAAATCCGTCACAGTAATTAAAGCATCCTCAGCCAGATATGCCTGAATTAATTGGCTGTAAGGATGGTGTGAGTGACAGGTGAGCGATTTAATCAACTGCCGCTCGCTTGATGCCAAAGCCTGGCCAATAAATTGGACTTTGGCCAGATTCGTCTGGGTTAGTGTGCCTGTTTTATCAAAAACAATGGTGTCAATTCCTGCCATTTTTTCCACAACGGTCGGATGCTTAAGAAATAGGTGATTCCGGCCAAAAAACCGAAGCGCCGTGCCCAACGTATAAGGAGCAGTCAAGGCCAGCGCACAGGGACAGGCAATGATAAGCACTGCGGTAAAGGCGTTCAACGCGCGATGAATGTCCATCGGCAACCAGTATAGCCCGGCAGCGGTGGCAATTACTACAATCACCGCCGTAAAATAGCGGCTTACACGGTCCGTAAGTGAATCAAGTACGCTATTCTCTTTTTTAAAAGCCTCATTGTTCCAAAGCCGGGTCAGATAGCTCTGCGAAACATCTTTGACGACTTGAAACTCTGCCCCTGGGCCGGTCAGACGACCGCCGGCGTAGATGATCTCACCTGCCAGACGTGTTACTAATGCGGCCTCGCCGGTGACAAAGCTATAGTCAATTTGACAACTCTCGGAGATCAACCGGGCATCTGCCGGAATTAATTCGTGATTACGAACCCAAATGTGATCATTTATCTGAAGTCGGTTTAATGGAATAGAGGCGGTCCCGCTATCCGTTTTACGGGCCACTGCTAATGGAAAATAAGATTTGTAATCGCGCTCAAAGGAAAGCGCATCATAAGTCCGCTGCTGAAAAACTTTGCCTGTCAGCAGAAAAAAAATAAGTCCGGCTAAAGAATCGCAGTACCCTGCCCCACTTCCGGTTAAAATTTCAAACGCGCTACGCAAAAACAATGCAACCATACCCAACGCCAAAGGAACGTCAATGTTAATCACGCGTAGACGTAACGTGCGCCAGGCTGAGTGGAAATAATCTGCGCCGCTGTAAAAAAGAACCGGCAGTGTCAATAGGAGATTTAAGTAATTAAATAAGTAGCTCAGTTTTGCTTCGGCCTCCACCTGCAGGCCAAGATATTCCGGAAAACTGAGCAGCATAATATTACCGAAGCAAAAACCCGCCACACCTAATTTAATATATAAAGATGCTTGGGATGAGGATTGTATATCGGCATCAGTAAGACTATCTAAGGTCAAGCGTGGCTCATAACCGATTGCGGCCAATTGCTGAACAACTTGCTTCAGTGACAATTCACTTTTCAAAAATGTTATTTCGACGGTTTTAAGCGGGAAATTAACTTCCGACCGGGCAAATCCGGGATGAAGCTGATAGAGACGTTCCAGCAGCCAAATGCAAGAGATACAGTGTATCTGTGGCACCGAAAACGTAACCCGACAAATGCGGCCGTCGTCAAAATTGATTAAGCGTGCTAAAATTATGGGATCATTCAAATAATCATAATAATTATCATCGGTTAATTGAGGCAATTTTCCGGGAGTTCGGGCAAATTGGTAATAATCGTCAAGGTGATTTTTTTGCAAGAGCTCATAAACCAGGCGGCAGCCCTGGCAGCAGAAAACTTTTTGCGCAAACGAAATTGCAGTTTCCACGCACACTTGCCCGCAATGATAGCATGAATTTTGCGGCAATGTGTACAAATCAGTAGTTTGTAAAAAAGATTCGTGTATTTTTTCTAGCATCTTCACTCATAATTTGTGTATTTATTGTTGAACTTTAGACATTTCAAACTTATCTTAATGTTGCTTGAAAGAAAAGTTGTTTTCATGTCGCGTGGCGTGTCTTGAATTTTTGAGGCCATTGCGAGGAAGCAATCTTGCCGGTATTAGGCGCCGCAAAAATTATTCACTTATTATACGTGTTGTTTATATTTATATTATAAAAGTGTAATCTATTTACGGTAGAACTAAATGGAGGCATTGTCAAGGAAATTTATACCTTGTTATAGGTATTCAATTCAGCATTTTACTTGACAAGATCGCTAAATTGACTGTATAATCGTCAATTAGCTAACCATAGCTGAGAGAATACTTTATAAACTGAAAAAGGAGGCATAGCTTGTGGACACATCTTCCCGGCTATATTATTCGATTAGTGAGGTTTGTCGCCTAACAGACATAAAGCCTCACGTTTTAAGATATTGGGAAACGGAATTTAAAGCTCTACGTCCTCAAAAAAACAGTGCTGGAAATCGTACGTACCGTGTGAAAGATATTAAACTGATTTATCTTATCAAGCATTTGTTGTACAATGAATGCTATACAATCAAAGGCGCAAAGCGGAAATTGAGTGAGCTAAAAATTAAAGACAGCGCACAAATTGAGCGGCCTTTTGATGAAATTAAAGCCAGAGAGCTTTTGAACGAGCTTCATACGGATATGCAGGAACTAACCCGATTGATGGAATAAATTTTCTTATCGAGGGTAATATTAACCGGGTGTAACACACAATTGCTTCGTGCGGAGACCGAAAATGCGACTTAAAATTCTACTTGTTTTTACAGCTCTAAACCTGTTCCTGCAGCCGTGCTATCTTCTTGCAGCGGAGGAAGTGCCGGTTCCAGCGGACTTACAAGTCTCACTGATTTTGAAAATTTTGACCTATGACCGTGTTTTGAAAGATCGTTGCCCGGAATCCGTCGAAATTGGTATTCTCTATATTGAAGGCAACAAGGAATCCGAGTCTAATAGAGATCAAGTCCTAAAAGTATTTCAGAATTTAGGAAATAATCGTACTATCAGCCAATTGCCATTTAATTTCAAAACCGTTAAATGGGAGTCCGAAGATAAACTCATGGAAGCGATCACCAAGCAAAAAATTAATCTGCTTTACGTCATGCCGGGCCAAGCTGATAATCTTGGCAAAATAAAAGCCATTAGCCAAAAGCAAAAAATCTTAACTGTGTCGGGAGTACCCAGCTACGCTAAGTCCGGTTTAAGTGTCGCGCTTGGCGTTGAGAATCAAAAACCGCAAATTATTATTAATCTGCCTGCGTCAAAAGCCGAGGGCGTCGATTTTGATTCCAAACTGCTTCGCATTTCAACTGTCTACAAAGAATAGTGCATAAGGCGGTCAACCGCAACTGTAGCGCGAATCGCCTTATTCGCGCGGGAGTGCGAGCACAGCGCAAATGTTTGGGAGTAATTTTATAAGGCGGTAAACCGCAAGAGACGGGTTTCCGAAACCTGTCAGGTCTGTATCCAAGCACACTCACGCACTTAACCCTCTTTGCAATTGCAAAACAGTATTAATATGTTTCAATTAACCGAATTAGGAAACGATTTTGAACGGATTTATTGAAAAAATTACGATTCGGCAAAGTTTACTGCTGACGTTTTCCATACTATTTATCTTGGTCGTATTTACGATCATTTTCTTTTTTCCCACACGTATGGCCAACCAGGCACGGGATGCCTTAACTAATAAGGCGACCATTATTGCTAAGATGACTGCGTTCACCTGTGAAGCTGCGCTAGATTTCCAGGATCCACAGGGCGTTGCTGACGCTATAGAAAATGCCAAGCAAGACGCGGATGTCAAAAATGCTTTTGTGCTCGTTTTTGACAATAAAGGCCAGATATATACGGGGTATAAATCAGAGCTTTTGGAGGAGCTGGCAATCAAACCGGAAGATTTACATAATCTTCGGGAACCAAAAGACGAGAAAATAAAAGACTACCTCTACGTTTATCTTCCGATTATTCGGGAGAATGAAAAGTTAGGTGGTGTTTTAATCGGCCTATCCTTAGAAGAGGTCAACACCCAAATCCAAAGAAATCTGTTGTGGACGTTGTCCTTTTGTATTCTGATTATGGCCGCCGGCGTTTTTGTCACCTTCTGGATCAGCGGTTATATTACTAAGCGGCTGGATCATGTCGTTGATGTGGTTGTGGAAGTCGCTAAAGGCGATATGACGAAAAAAATAGGCAACTTGGGTAAGGATGAGTTGGGCAATTTTGCGATTAGTTTTAATATCATGATTGCCAACACTAAAGAAGTCATCACCCGCGTCCAGGATGCGGTCAAAAAACTGGATGATTCGATGACCGATATTCAGGATGGAGTACAAAATCAAGCCTCGACATCCTCACAACAATCCGCTTCGATCAGCGAAACCACTGCCACAATGGAAGAGTTGGCCCAAACCTCACGGCAGATCGCCCAAAATTCCGATTCCGTCGTCGATGTCGCCAAAAAGACTGAGAACGCTGCTCAAGCCGGTGTTAAGGCGGCCAATGATACCCTGCAAAAAATGCAGGAGGTTTCTTCGAAAAACCAGGAGAATATTGGGGAAATTGTTGATCTGGGTAAAAAGTCGGAACGCATTCACGAGATCATGGAGATCATCAATACGATCACCGACCAAACCAAACTTATTGCCTTTAATGCCGCTATTGAAGCCTCAGCTGCCGGTGAATCCGGTCGGCGCTTTGGCATCGTTGCCATTGAAATTCGTCGTCTGGCGGATGATGTTGAAAAATCCACCTCAGAAATTAAAAATAAGATTAACGAAATTCAGCAGGCAATCAACAAGCTGGTTATTGCTTCCGAAGAAGAAACCCGCCGTTTGAGTGAGGGTGTTCGTTTTACGCAGGTTACTTACAGTAATCTGCAGGAAATCCTCAAAGGCGCCCGTGAAACAACGGTATCCGCTAAAGAAATTTCCTTAGCTACACAACAACAACGAACAGCTTCAGAGCAAATTGTAACGGCGCTTAAAGAAATTAATGAGGGCACAAAACATTTTGTGGTTACCGCAAATCAAACCTCGATTATCACTGCGGAATTAACCAATCTTTCCGATGAACTCAAAAAATTAATAAACCGGTTTAAGGTGAATTGAACCATTTAGTCTGTTGGACTGCAGGTGAACAATTCAGGCTAAAAGCCTATAGCCTATAGCCTATAGCCTATTCACCTGTTTTTATCCATTGCTAACAAATGCTGGAGGGGACAAATCCATGGCAAAGCGCGTGAGTGAATTAGCTCGGATGCAAATTATTTTTTGGTCGAAAGTCGCTATTATGATAGACGCAGGTTCGCCGATTTCTAAAGCTGTTGACGCCGCCTTAAAGAGTACGCAAGATGCCGATTTACAACAAGCTATGAACATGTGGGTCATGGAAAATCAGGGACGGGATGAGTTTGAAGGAACGACTCCCTTAAGCGAGGCTCTGGATGCGTTTCCGGATTTTTTCCCGCCGTTTTTAATCACGGCGGTTCGAACCGCAGAAGAAACACGAACGCGCCAAAACATCTTTCGCTTAATTGTCGATTATTTGGAAAAAGAAGCTCAATATGGCAAGTAATGCCGACCGTGTGCGGCGTTTTTGGCGCTTAGCTTATCGTTGTTTGATTTATATTTTTGATTGATACTAATGAAGAATCGACATGCTAGCCATTTGCCGTTTTATGTTCGGTTAGATGACTGGCATTTTTTTTTGTACCCAAAAATTCCTGACTTTTAATAAGGAACGTCAATTTAATAACTTTGGGTAAGTTCACCCTAAGGGTTTTGTTCTT
>CAYOLL010000220.1:0-9342 GCA_964404765.1 uncultured Gemmatimonadota bacterium
GGTGGTACACTTTTATTTGCCGATTTTTGGTACAATTTAATGTGCCGATTTACAAATGTAGCGACTTCTACATCTGCTACTTCATTTACGAAGATAGAGGGTGTCAGCGCAAAAGCTTTAGGGATCAATGCCGGCATAAAGGAGGTTAAAATTTACACAAAAGATGGTAAATCGTACGCTGATGTTAAGGTTAAAGCATTGGTCGTGACCACAACTAAAACAATCCCGTTGGATTAATAAAGGAGGATGCTTATGTCAAAGTCAACAGGCAAGCATATTATGGCGCTATTTTACCGGATTGATGCGTATTTGCTCATTGTGGCTCTCAATCTGTTTATTGGCTCTCAATCCGGTTTAGCAAACGGAATAAACTCGAAAGTCGATGGAGCTACCCAGGTCACATTCGGTGAAATCGCGGAGATGACTGCTAACTACTCACCGGACAAAAAATGGATTGCCTTCGAATATTTTTATCAGGAAGGTAAAGGTCTACCTCAACTGTGGCTTATGCCGGCAAATGGCGTGTTCAGTCAGGCGAGGCCATTGGCGCATGACAAAAAAAATGCTTACGCCGGTATGAGTTGGTCACCCGATAGCAAATGGATTGCCTACGTTAAGAATATATTAACTGAGGAAGAGCAACAGCCTTTTTATAAGAAAGGCGAAAGTCATGTTCAAATATGGAAAATGAACATTGTGACGGGCGAGCAGTTCCAAATCAGTCATTTTCCATTAGCCTACTCATTTGAGGAAAGTAAGATCACCTGGTTACCGAGTGGCGATTGTCTTGCCTATGTGGAGGACTGCACCATTTATTGCATTCCGGCAGACGGCGGAGAACCATCCAAACTGGTCGCAATTGATGTTGCAAACACACCGCTTGAAAGTATTTCCTGGCTTTCCATTTCACCGGACGGACGTAAATTTCTCTTTGAAGCCAAAGAGAAAAACACCAATGACCACTCATTTATTTACACGGTCACGAATCAACCCATCGCGAAGCCAAAAAGACTTACGAATGGGCCCTACGACGGATTTCCGGCCTGGGGACCGGATTCAAAACATTTCTGCTATACCAGCGGCGTTGAGAATCCACCAACCGGCAATATTTTAGTTGGCTCACTTGACTCTTCGACCAAACCGATTCGGATCACAACAACCCATGTAGTCGATTTTGCCCCGAATTGGCATCCGGACGGAAGCAAAATCGTTTTCTGCCGGAATTTAAACTGGAAAGAAAAAACTACGGGTTCAACTATTTGGGAAGGCTTTCATATCTGGGAGATTAATATCCCACACGAAGCGTATGAGCAAATGAAGCGCCCATGAAAGGATAAAGCATAGCGTCATAACCATAAATCAACTGACACAATAAAAAGCAACCCGCTGCCTGGTTTACGACCGGCAAGTCTCTCGGCCAGAGCGGGCGCTCACGGCTACCAAAGGCAACCGTCGTCGGCTTATACACAAAAGCCTGTTTGACGGCCCTTTGGGCGGCTGTCGGGCGGGCTTTTTTTATTGCGCATTCATTCAATTCGATCCGGAAAGGAGGCTCTCCGACAACAACTTATAGTTGCTGACTATTGACTATTCACTGATCACTGCATAAAACCCCGCCGCCTGGTTTACGACCGGCAAGTCTCTCTATCAGGAGCGGGCGCTCACGGCTACCCAAAGGCAACCGTCATCAGGAAATATCTTCTTGCCTGGATGCGACAAGAGGAAAAGCCTGTCTGACGGCCCTTTGGGTGTCGTTGGGCAGGCTTTTTTATTGCCCGTTTATGCCGAATTAAGAAAGGAAGCACAATAACAGCGTTTCTGACGGCCGACGGCTGATTGTTCATTGTTCATTACTAATTGTTCATTGTCCATTCAAGAGGAGGAAGGATTATGTTCGGAATGAAATTATACTTACGTTTTTTAGCGGCGGTTTCGTTGCTGCTGACAATTCTGATACAACTGGCTCCGGCAGCGGATTATGGCCTGTTAAATGACAAAAATTTGGCCCCGGAAGTGCAGCACTTTGCCGGGCCAAAGATGGCCGGCGTGGACGCTCGCGGCGATATGTCGCTGTCGATTCCGCTCCTGACCGTGCCCGGTCGCGGCCTTGATTTTCCGCTGACCCTGCATTACCGTGCCGGCATTGAAGTGGATCAGCCGGCCAGTTGGGTCGGATTGGGCTGGTCGCTGGACCTGGGCAGCATTACCCGCCATCCGCAGGGTGGATTCGCCGGCTCACCGAATGTCGATTTTGCCCGATCAGGCGGCATAGATCCGGTACGTCAGGTCGACCGGCAGCCGGATATTTATCAGGTCAATTTTCCGGCAGGCTCCGCCACGCTCAATTTGCTTGGAGCCGGCATGACCAGTGTTTCAGTGCCATATCGTCCAATCTCGCGTTTCGTCCCGACGCCGTGGCAGACCTGGAAGATTGATTTTACGGCCGGGCCGGTTACGGTGAAGTGCAATTGTGATTCGGAGGGCATCCCAGGCGGTTCTACATCGACCAGTGAAAGCGACTATCAAACCTTTACCATCACTACGGAAGACGGCGCGCGCTATCTGTTCGGTTACCCGACATTGGGTCGCTTTCAGGTTCCGGGGGGCATCGATCAGGATTATGTTTCCACCTGGCGGCTTTTGGCCATTCTGGGTCCCAATTATACCGGCCCGACCGACTATGATCTGATCGGCCTCGGCTCCGCCTGGGCCCGGGAGTCAAACACTCTTCCGGACGACGACAGCGGCCATGGGCCCGGAGGTAACCAGGGCCGCGGCCCCGGCGGAAATCAGGGTCACGGTCAGGGCGGTCCAAAACCGGATACCAGCACGGTGCAGACCCTAACCGTTGCCAATACCTATAGCCAGGGCGAATGGATCAAGATTATCTACACCTGTGTGGAGTCTTATCCGGATAATCAAAACCCGCATCGACTAACCCAATTAACCTATCCGAAGGCTATTATCACTCCAACGCACGAAGCGGACTTTTCCATGAGCGTCCGGGATGATGAGGATTTAAAAATTAACGGCACCGCGGTGCATAAGCGCTTAGACAGCATTACGCTGTATGAGCGCGAGAACGGCGGAACGGTTAAATCTATTGTCTTTGATTACGCTGCCGGCACAGCGCGATTGGTGGAAAAAACAACCTTGCTGGCCGTAACCGAAAAAAGCGCGGCTAACAACGCGCTGCCGGGTCATCGCTTCGATTATTATACCCTGACCGACAACGCTAATCAATGGAGCGCGTATAAAGACGGCACCTCTTATTATCGCGATGACTTTGGTTTCCTCCGCCCTGGAGGTGTGGTCAGCGCTTCCAGCGATCCCAACCTGGCCAAAAGCTGGTCGCTGAAAAAAGTGACCTACCCGACCGGCGCTACGGACGAGTTCTTTTATGGAAGTGATAGTACGGCCAGCAATACCTTTCCCTATAAAATCTATCAAGGGGGTGCGCAGAATATGTACCTGACCGGGATTGAGAACACGTCCGTAAGTCCGCGCCAATATTGGATCGGCGGCGCGCGGCTGACCCGGCTGGAACGCAATGACGGCCGTGGCCGAATTTCCCAATTTCGCTATGAATATCCCTATGTCGGTCAAGTTTCCGGCATTCCGGATCGGGCCTGGCAAAGAACCGCGCCCTTTTCCGTCACCGGTCTGCGCGGTCAATTCGGGGTTTATTATCCGTCGATTCGCCAGGTCTTACCCGATGGCTCCAACATGATCACCTATTATAAAACCTATACCGGCGCGGATCGCCGCTCCTTTATCTTTTACAACGACCTTAGCGCTAATTTTAGCGTGGTGGCCGAAGATAATAAGGATTGGGCCTGGGGCGCAGTCGAGCGGGTCGATGATGTGGATATCAGTGGCAATGTTGTCAAGAAAGAGGAATTCTATCGCCAACGCTATCCCGATTCGTTTGGGGCCTACGCCCCGATCATCAGCTATGCCCTGAATAGCGGCGCCGATGGCTCCCCGATTTACTTTGCCTCCGAACGCCTGGATTCCCTGGTGACCACGCTGACCGAAAACGGTCAAACCGTGCGGCTCGTTAAATCCTTTGAATATCTGGCCAACGTCAACATGGTCCGCAAGGAAAAAGTGCGCAAAAATACCACCACCCGCATCACCGAAACAACCTATGCCTGGGAGAAATACCCGGATATGGCCTGCGACAACAATTGCGCCGACCGCAATCGCAACCTGCGCGCGCCGGCGGCCCAGGTGACGGTGTGGGAAAACAGCACGGCCTATAGCTCCACCGCCACCACCTGGCGGCCCTGGACCGTGGACGGCGAGCAAATTTACCTGCCCGACAAAGTCTATCGTTGGAATGGCACGCCCGGCGCGCCGCCTGCCTTTAACTTTACCAGCCCGCCCACATCCGGCCCGTGGGAGATTCATGCCAGTTACGCCCAATTTGACAAAGACGGCAATGTCACCCGCTATGTGGGCGCTAACGGCGATACAACCCGCTACTACTACGGCACCAACGACACACCCTTCCCGACCTCTTTTGCCCGGCTCTATTGGCGGGGCGTTTACCTGACCGGCATGCAGCGGGCGTTGGGCGCGTTGGACGCCGACCCGGCCAATCCGCAGAACGATCTGGTCACCCGTTATCAATACGATATGCGCTGGCCGGGCCTGAGCCGCCGCACCGACGAAAACGGCGCGAACACCGATTATGCCTATGATGATTTTGGACGGCTCAAGGAAATCCGGCGCAGCGGTAACCTGACCGACAGCCTGTTTTATGCCTTCTCGCGGACAAACACCGCCGCCGCGTATGATTCCACCCGGCCCAATGCCATCACCACCCGGCGTTATTACGGCGGCGCCGCCAATTACCCCGCGACCGAATATTACGACGGTCTGGCCCGGTTGATCCAGAGCCAGGCCGGCGACGGCGCAGACGATATCGTCGCTGCCGTCGACTATGATCTGTCCGGGCGGGCCTGGCGGCAGTGGAAGCCCTATCGCTATAATACCGGTCACCTGTATCATCAAAACTATGGCGTCAACGCCAACGCCTGGTACGACGGCGCGCCCGGCCCCAACGCCGCCGGCATGGCCTACACCGAAACCCGCTACAAGACCGATCCGCTTGACCGGCCGCAGAGCGCGACCCCGCCCGGCGGCGGCCCGGCAGTCACCTTCGATTACGGCTTTGCCACGCTCAACGGCGCTTATCATCAGGCCGTCCGGACGACGGACGAGACCGGCCGCAGCAGTCGCGTCTATACCGACGCTTTTGGCGACCGGGCGCAGACCGTCACCGGCGTCGGCGCCGCCGATTCGGTCGCCGTGCAGATGACCTACGACCCGTTGGGCAATGCGCGCACGATCGTCAACGACGGCCTGACCACGACCCTGAACTATTCCACGCTCGGCCGCCTGAGCGACAAAACCAGCCCGGACGCCGGCCAGACCCAATATTTGTACGACAAGGCCGGCCATGTGCGCTTTGTCCGGACCGCCCGCCAGGCCGCAGCCAACGAGTTCAGCCAGTATACCTACGACGGCTTGAACCGCCTGACCGAACTGGGCATCGTGCAAAACCAGACCTGGCCGACCAACAACCCAACCGCAACCTTTAATGCCGCCTGGCAGGAGCGCTACAGTTACGACGCCGACTACACCGGCATGCCCAACTACGCCAAAGGCCGGCTGACGAAGGCTGAAGTCAACTTAGACGGCGACAACCCGGCCGAATCGATCCGCCTGCTCGGTTACGATGTCCACGGCCGTCTGATCCGGGAACTGATCACGCTGGAAAGCGTCCCCCAATTCAGCCTGGCCTATGCCTACAACCGGCAAGACGCCCTGGACAGCTTGACCTACCAGGGTCAAACCTCCTTGAGCTTGGTCTATCGCTACAACAAGCTGGGCCAATTAGACTGCGTCCTGGCCGGAACCGACACCATCGCCTCTTACCGCTACGCCCCGACCGGCCAAACCGAGCAAACCCGCCTGGGCCGCGGCCTGCAAATGCTGAGCCAGACCTACACCGTCCGCGACTGGCCGGACATCCTGAGCGCGGCCGGTTCGCCCAACAACGCCTTTTGGCTGGACCTGAACTATGAGCTCAACGGCAATGTTTCCGGCCAGCAGTGGCGCGCCGTCAACCCGGCCGTGACCTACGGCTACGCCTATAACTACGACCCGCTCAACCGCCTGCGCACGGCCCGCGCTACCGGCGCTTTTACCGCCCCGGCCACCGTCGGCTACCGCTATGACCGGCGCGGCAACCTGTTGAGCCTCAACCGCGTGACCGCCGGCCTGAACCCGGACAGCCTGACCCAGACCCATTTTTACATCGCCGGTAAAAATTGGCTGGATAAATTCACCACGCCGACCGCTCCGCAAAACCCCGGCAACTACCAATACGACGCCAGCGGCAACATGACCGCCGACGCCAGCCGCGCCCTGACCGGCATCGCCTACAACTACCTGAACCTGCCGGTCAGCCTGACCAAGAGCGGCAGCCCGGTCAACTACGGCTATGACGGCCAGAGCCAGCGCCTGTGGAAAAAGAACGGCGCGACGATCACCTGGTACGTCCGCACCGCCGCCGGCCACACCCTGGCCGAACTGAACGGCGCCGGCGCAGTGCAATATTTTAACCTGCTCACCCCGTCCGGCGAGACGATTGCCCAAAAACGCTTTGACACCACGCCCGCCAAAGATTATTATTACCTGAAGGATCACCTGGGCAGCAACCGCCTGACGATCCGTAACGATAGCGGGGTGGGCACAGTTACAGCCGAGACGGACTATGATCCATTTGGTTTTGAGATTCGGAATCCCGGTTCTGCAACTGCTGAGCAGCGCAAGTTTAAGTTTACTGGCAAGGAGCGCGATACCGAGAGCGGGTTGGACTACTTTGGGGCGCGCTATTATGACAGCGCCATTGGCGTTTTCCGCAGTGTCGACCCGCTGGATACAAAGTACCCAGGGATCAGCCCGTATGCCTATGCGCTGAATAACCCGATCAACAACATTGATCCAGATGGAAGATTGGTTTATGTAAAAGATAAACAATTGAAACAAATCGTCAACGATACGTACAGAAAGTCCGCGACATTTCGAAAGCTTTATAACCAACAGCGGGCGGATCCAAATGTAGTTCACACCATTCGAACGAAGGGTGATGCTCAAAAATCGAAAGGCTATTGGGCACGCACTGACTTTACGACGGAAACATTCGAGAACAAAACAACAAAGGTGATCATAACTACGCTTGGTGCATCGGAGGTTGACGGATCTAGAGTTGGGCACGAATTGCAACACGGCGTTGAAATTGCCTCCGATGATGCCATTAAGACTATGGACGACTACCAAAAATTTGTTGAGGGGTTGGCCAAAGAGAAGAAGGGCAAAGTGTTAGAAAACGGCCATGTAGAAACAAATGCTGCCAAAGAAATGGGATCAAAGATATACGATGAGCTTCAATCCAAATCGGATGATATCGAACTTCCCAAAGATGTAGATGTAACGGCTCAAAAAGTCATTGACGACAAGAATCCACCGGAAGAAGAGAAAAAACAATAGGAGGCATTTTATGCGTCGTCAAACACGAATGTTGTTATTGCTCACGTTAACGTTTCTTCATAGTGCGGCCATCAACTGCGCATACGGGGGTGATAATGACACAACTAGCTGGATAATTTATTTTTCCGAACAACCCAGCGGCGATCAACTTCAATTCATTGCGCCAGATAACAGTAAATCGGTATTTTCCTCCATCAGCTTGGGCGATCTAAATTTGATCGATGGCTCGCTCCGTTGCAATACGAACTATGCGGCCATGCTTTGGCGGAAAAAAACAGATTGGTTGCATGGGACAAGTATTAGCCCAACCTTGCTGTGCATTGATTTGAGGAACGGCACTAAAACCATTGTAACGGACTGGAATACTTCGGAAGAAATTAACTATTCATGGGGGACAGGAAATGCCATTTATTACGCCTCCGGGGAAATAGGTCAAGAAGGGATATATCGTTTTGATTTATCTTCCCAAAGCCATGAACCAATAGTAAAGGGAGATAGCACGAGTTCTTTTTGGCAGGTGCGCGTCTCTCCTTTCGGGCAAAAACTGGCATTTATCAATCGTGAACGTGTTCTTGTTGTTGACCTGCATACCGGCATGATCTCGCCGCTTTCGATAAAAGTTCACTTTTTTACCATAATCGAATGGTTGTCTGATGATACTCTTTTAATCGAAGGCGAAGAAAATTTCCTTACATGCGATGTCGTGACAAATAAGACGCGTGATTTGCCTTTCTATGGTTTCAACATCAACGTTTCGCCTCATACAGATACGATTTTATTTGTTGAGGCAGATGCCAAAATTACCAATATTTTTAGCATAAAGGCCGACGGAACCGGACTAACCAAGCTAACCCATCAGGGCGCAAACGATAGCCCTTCTTGGTCGCCGGACGGCCAAAAAATTGTCTTCACCTCCAACCGCGATGGCAATTGGGAAATTTATGTTATGAACCCCGACGGTTCCGAGCAGAAGCGTTTGACACACAATCTAGTCACAGATTATTCGCCGGAGTGGGTCAAAATGCAATGATTCGATTGTTTGAGAACTGGGATCTTGATGTGCTGCTGGATTTTGTCATGCCCAAAATAGAAGGGATGCTGTTTTTCTTTCACTTGGAAAAGCACGCCGGTTGGGAAAGAGACGGACGGAAAATATGGGAACATTTTTTAAAAAATTATGAGCGTTATCAAAGTGTGCCCTTACCATCGTATCCCATTATTCTCTGCTTCAATTTTTATGATTTTTTGGAAGATCACATTGGAGAGTGCTTCGATCCTGAAGAATTCAACAAGGAAGTCAATCTTCACAATTGGCCGTATTTTGCCACTTCCGGCAAGACCGGCAAGAACATTGAAGCGGCTTATCGCACTCTGATAAGCAAAATTGTCGCGAATCGCCAATCGCAAGAAACGGCAATTTCCTAAACCAAACCCGCCGCCCTAGGCTACGACCGGCACGTCTCTCGGCCAGGAGCGGGCGCTCACGGCCATCCACAGGCAACCGTCATCAGGCATAGCACAAGCCTGTGGGGCTGTCGGGCGGGCTACCTATCCATCGTTATAAACCCGTCTCTGGCCTACGACCGGCAAGTCTCTCGGCCAGGGGCGGGCGCTCACGGCCGCCCAAAGGCAACCGTCAGATTTTGGTATCTCCACGCCTGTCTGACAGCCTTTGGGTGGCTGTCGGGCAGGCTTTTTTTAATCAGATACCCGCTTTCTCCCGGAAAGTGGGTATCTATCGCCCGCCAAAGATTATTATTACCTGAAGGATCACCTGGG
>CAYOLL010000221.1:0-9259 GCA_964404765.1 uncultured Gemmatimonadota bacterium
CTTGTCCAACGGGTCTTTTTATAGTATGATTTCAACGTCCGGAATGTATAATTTCCGGACGTTAAAAGGTCTTTTACGCCCCTAAATATTGTCGTGAGTTCGCCAGCCTTTTTACGACGGAAACCATTATGCTGCTACTTGATTCCAAAAGCGCTACCCATACCTAACAGATGATACGCTACTTCGTTAACAGCAACTTCGTTGCCAGCGCACCGGCGGCGCAGTTCAAGCTGTAATTCAAAACGCTTTTCATCGCGTTAGAAAGGCCGCTTGATCCGGGTGCGGCGGGTTGGCCGTGCAGATCATGCTCGCACGAAGGCGCACCCGACACTGGCACGGCCGCTGCCGTAGGTAACGGGTAATAAGCCGCGCTGACCGGATAGGCCATTGGCGGTGCCGAAACCGTCGTGTTGCCCGCTTGAGCGAACCCGCCGGCCGTCATCTGGGCCAGAGTTTGTTGCATCAAGGTTTGCATCAGCATCGCCCCAAATTGCTCCGGCTTAAGCGCGACCGGACTTGGCGCAAGAGTCGCCATGTTTTCAGAGCCGGCAGTCTGCGCCGTTGCTGCGGTATTGTTCATTTGAACCGGCCCGCCGGCCGTCATCTGGGCCAGGGTTTGTTGCATCACCGTTTGCAGTAGCATGACCCCAAGTTGTTCCGGCTTGAGCGCGATCGGAGCCGGTGCACTGTTTTCAGAGCCGGCCGTCTGCGCCATTGTTGCGGCATTGCTCATTTGGGCAGGCCCGCCGGCAGTCATTTGCAGCAGGGTTTGTTGCATCAGAGTTTGCATCAGCATAGCCCCAAACTGCTCCGGCTTAAGCGCTGCCGGAGCCGGTGTCCCTTGTGCCGGGACAGCCGCCATGTTTTCAGAGCCGTTATTTCCGACCGTCTGCGCCATCGTTGCGGCATTGTTCGGTTGAGCCGGTCCGCCGGCAGTCATTTGTAGCAGCGTTTGCTGCATCACCGTTTGCAACAACATGGCCCCAAACTGTTCCGGCTTGAGCGCAGTCACTGCCGCAACGTTCGGCGTCTCATGCGTCGTGACAGCCGTCGTATTTTCAACGCGGCTATTTTCGGCTGTCTGCCTCAACGCTACGGAGTTTCCCGTTGGAGCGGACATCCCGGCCGTCATCTGGGCCAGGGTTTGCTGCATCACTGTTTGCAGTAGCATGGCCCCAAACTGTTCCGGCTTGAGCGCAGTCGCGGCCGAAGTTCCTGGCGTCCCTTGCGCCGCCGTATTTTCAGCGCCGGCATTGTCCGCTGTCTGAACCCGCGCCGCGGTATGGCCCGTTTGGGCAGGGTCGCCGGCAGTTATTTGCAACTGGGTTTCCTGACGCAAATTCTGCAGCAGCAACATTCCAAACCGTTCCGGCATAAACGCAGCCGGGGCTGAGGAACCCGGTGGACTCTGGTCGATCTCTGTTGCCGTGTTTTCAGCGTTCGGAGTTTGCGTCGAAGCGTGTGCCACGCTTGCCGGGCCGGTTGTTATTTGCAGCAGGGTTTGCTGGCGCAAGTTTTGCAGCAGCGTCATCTCAAATTGCTCCGGCTTGAACCGGATTGGAGCCACAGATTCGGGTTGGACGGAATCGCCCGATTGGGCAAAAGCGGCGGGCGCAGTCAACAAGACGCTCAGCAGCGTGAGCGCGATCCGGCAGATGTGACGCAGAGAATTGGCATTCATGATTAAACACTCCTTATTTGGATTTGAACTTACGATTGAACGGCCATTTGGCCAAGTTAGAACAACGCTTCAGCATTATGCAAAGCCCGTGCCAAACTGAAGCCGCGCCGTCGTATTCACGTAAGTTGTTTATCATGAACGCATTAAGATTTTCTGCCAGGTCATGCAAAACGGCAATGCCTGTAACAGAACGTAACAGCTCTACTAAAATCGGTCTATCAAAAATTGCCAACTGCCTGCTTCATCAACCGCCGCATCAGCGCCGGCCGGCTGATGCCCAATTGCCGGGCCGCTTCCGACTTGTTACCTTTCACCAAACCGAGCGCATGTTGAATATGCTCGACTTCTACTTCGTCCAACGGCCGAATCACAGCCGCTTTGCCGTGACCGTTGTTGGCGTTCGATGTCATTCGGGCCGGCAGGCTGTCCGTGGTTAAGACGTCGCCGACGGTCAAGTGCATCAGGCGCTGCACTTCGTTTTTGAGTTGGCGCACGTTGCCGGGCCACGCCTGCTGCTGCCAATGGGTCATCAATTCCGGCGCTACGGCGCGGATCTGCTTCTTTAGCTTCTTGTTAAATTCCACCACAAATTGCTCGGCCAGAATCGGAATATCCTCGCGCCGTTCGCGCAGCGCCGGCACGTGAATGGGAAAGACATTGAGCCGGTAATACAGATCGGGCAAAAAGCGGCCGCTCTCCACCAACTCGGTCAAATTCCGGTTGACCGCAGCCATGACCCGCACGTCTAACGGCCGATCCAACGTGTCGCCCACCCGCCGCAAAGTCTGCGTCTCCAGCACCCGCAGCAACTTGTTCTGAAAGCTGAGCGGCGTCTTGTCAATTTCGTCCAGAAAAATCGTGCCGCCGTTGGCGTGCTCAAACAGGCCGCGCTTATCTTCCACCGCGCCGGTGAACGCGCCGCGCCTGTGGCCAAACAACTCGCTCTCCAGCAGGCTTTCGGGAAAGGCCGTGCAGTTGACCGCCACAAACGGCTCTTTCTTGCGGCCGCTGTGATAGTGAATGGCCTGGGCGATCACTTCCTTGCCCGTGCCGGTCTCGCCCAGCAGCAGCACGCTGACCGACGAGTCCAGCACGCAGTTCATCAGTTGCATCACCTTCTTCATGGCCTTGCTTTCGCCCAGCAGCCCTTTGAACTGATAGTGGCCTTCGACCGCCTTTTGCAGATGGATGTTCTTTTTGCGCAGTTTTTCCACCAGCCGGGCGTTCATGATGGTCACGGCCAATTGCGCGGCCACGGCCTCGAAGATGATCAGTTCGTCCGGCGTGACCGTGTAAGCCGGCGCAAATTCGGCGGACAAGACCCCAATGGTTTCCGCGGCCTGCTCCGGATGGGGCTTGACCGTCAGCGGCACACAGACCAGCGGCGGCTGATGGACGCTTTGCCCGGTCACCGCCACCTGCCCGGCTAAATCCCGGCAAAAAGCGGCTTCCGGGTCGGTCAAAACACGTTTATGGCGATCCAGACCCAGGCGCAGGCAGAGCGCGCGGTCATCGGCGTAGGTTAAGACCAGGATGCGGGTCAGGCCGGCAATATCCAGCAGCCGCTCCAGCATGGAGCGGGCCAGGCCGGGGATATCGGTCACGGCCAGCAGACTGCTGGTTTCCAGCAATTGCAGCAAGGAGCGGCGCTGCTGCTTAAGCTGCTGCAGTTCCGTGTTCATGTTCGTCATGGGTTCACCTCTTTTTGGGATATAAAAAAGCCCGCCCGACAGCCGCCCAAAGGGCCGTCAGACAGGCTTTTTTGACATAGAAACGCCATGCCGGTGACGGTTGCCTTTGGGTGGCTTGTCCTGAGCCTGTCGAAGGGCCGTGAGCGCCCGCCCTGGCCGAGAGACTTGCCGGTCGTAGGCCAGGGGCGGGGTTGGTTTTTCATTGGTCAGTGAAACATTAATCGGACGCTTTTTTGATCACACTCTCCGGTACAAAATGAATCGTTTCAAAAACGATCTCTTTTGGCCCCAGAAACCCTTTACCAATGACAAAATCCATTTGCTCGTCTTTGGGCATTTCTTGGTGCGTCGTATGAGCTTTAGCCGTAAAGTCTAAATCTTTTTTAGCGCCGGGGCCTATTTCGACAACAGGATTTTCGTCAACGTGCTCATATAAAAATTTAAACATTTTGCGATCTTCGTCGGTTGGACTTTGGTCATATTCATAATACTTTGAGTCTAAAACAAATTGTCGCACATCAATCGTAAAGCTTTCGGTGGAACGATTCTCAACTTCAATAGAAACATAAACAGAAACGCTTTCATAAAAGGAGCGAAGGTAATAACCCGCGCTGGATTTATATGTTATATCCTTACTAATGAGCGTAATTTCCCGTGTGTTCAAGTTGTTATTTGTAACAACGAATCTGTCGGGCGGGGGTGTGCACATTAGGAGAGAAAACAAAGTAGCATAAATTAACCCGCGCTTTTTGTAAGCCCAACTCATTTTTCCTCCTTATCTTTTTCTTTTTCCTCTTCTTTCTTTTTCTTTTCCGCTTCCCGCGCCATCTTTTCTTTCAATCGCTCAAAGTAATGACGGGCTATGATATCGGCCGACTTCTCGGTATAGAAATGCTCATGTTCTCCAAAAGAGCTTGTGGCGGCGGAAATTCCGCTGGGAATAGCAAAAGCCGGCAGATAGGCGGGACCTGCTTTTTGGCTTTGTAAATAATGTCCATACTCGTGTACAAACAAATCTTCACTGTTCGTGCTAACTTCAGTTCCTATGTGTGCAGTAATAACGCTTCCAAGTGTAAAGCCTCCCCAGGGTCCGCGATTGGTTTCAATCAACGTGGCGCCGTAGCCATGCGTCACATCCTGAACCATTCCCATCATATTTGCCCCATGTCCGGCAACGACCCCGGCCAGCTGCTGCGGCAATTGCCAGGTCAGCTTGCTGGCGAACTGCCCCAAACCGCCGCGCCCGAAAGAACTCCAAATTTGCGCTGAATTTCCGGCATAGCGCGAACCCCGGCTTAAGGCCCCGCCAAAGCCTTCGCCTTTGACCAGGCCAGTAACAAGTCCAACCAGAAAATCGTCCACAATAGCAAAACGGCCGTCCGGGTCCACGTAGCGCACCGGGTTGTTATAAGCATATTGATAGGGCGTCCAGCCGGGCACTTTTTCCGCCAACGGATCCACGCTGACAAAACGGGCCTGAGCGTTTACCACGCCCAGGGCTAACAGAGTAACAATCATCCATACCTTTTTCATTTTGCGCTCCTTTTCTCAAGAGTGATTTGGTTCAGAATGGTTTGACGATATTTTTCATCCGTCGCCGGATGGGTCGGCAACCAACCCAGGTCTTCGGCTTTTTCAAAGCAGGTCAGGTTTTGGCGCAGCAGACTGTCGAAATAGGCGCGTTCATGACCTGGCACGTCCGCGCTGCGGGTGTAGCCTTTGGCCTTGAGTTCTCGCGCCAAAATTCGGCCATAGGCGTTCCCTTTGCCGGCCAGAATCTCGGCATTGGTCGGATAACACGTTAAAATAAGATCACAGACCGTAATCGCCTTTTCATAATCCTTTGTTTGAAGGCAGTGCTCGTAAAGCGTCTGAAGCATCAGCCCGACCGTCTCTTTTTTGGTTAAGTCTTGCAGGTAGATGCCGCTTTGCAGCGCCTTAGCCGTGATGCCGTTCTGCTCGATAATCCAGGCGTCGCGGGCGCGGTGGCCGCCGCTCGTGGCTTCGATATTCCACATCTCGCCGGTCGCTTCGTCCCGATAGCGGCAAAAGATATGCAACGGCGCGGTCACCGCGACAACATTTACGCCCACTTTTTGGCACAGGATGACAAACAGCAGCGGCATGGAAACGCAGTTGCCTTTTTTGGTGGTCAGGAAATTGGCCAGCAATTTGTTGCCGATCTTTGTGCCCATGGGGTCGGACAGATCGTAAGTATACGGCGTATGGTCATTCCAGGGGCCGGGTTCGAATAAATACACTTGCACGGCTTGCACCTTATCCCGACCGGCCGTGCGCGTCCCCAGCATCAGCTTAATTTCCGAGGCTATGTCATTCAGGCGGGCCACTTGCGCATCCATACGGATGGTGTCGGCGATCATTTGATCCACGGTCAGCTTGGCTACGGCGAGATCAATCTCTTCTTCCGGCAAAGCCAGAATATCCGTGATGGTCATGGCCGGGCCGCTGATAGCGGTGGCCGGCCAAACCATGACGAACAAAAGAAAGACCAGTCGTATTATCCGCATAATCGCAACTCCTTGCCTATTGCTTTTTCTTTGAGCGCAGCCTGCGAGAATGTTGAAATAAACCTGTCAAGTTGGGTTGCCGTTTACCGCGCTATGGGTAGCGACACAGGGGTTACTTTTTTTCAACCTGTGCGTGGCGATGGACAACCGGACGATGACGAGCAAAAGAAGACCCGGAAAACGCGCCCACATTCCGGACTTCCCTCATTTGACCTTAAAAACGGATTCTTCCTTCGACCAATACACATTTTCTTGGTTGTTTTCCCACCACATCAGCAATTCTTGCTTCGTTCCGGGCATAGTGGAACTATGGCTTATTTTGTCTAAAAGCGTATCTCCAGTCGCTATTTGAAAACAGACAAGAGCTAAAGTACCCACAGTACCTACATCTGAACTGCCGTTAAGCGATGTCGTATTATCCGTTTCGCTAATCAACCAGAATAAGAGCTTTTTATCCACACTTTCGTTAGAAGGCTCACCGCGGTGTTTAAAAATTATGCTGCACAGCACAATAAGCAAATCCTTATGAATTGGATTCCTGCCTTTTTTCTCAATAGCCGCTTCGATATTTTTTATCGCCGAAATATCAAAGTTGTCAATAATTACGTCTCGCAGGAATTTTTTAGCAGACTTGCTTTGCTCTTTCGTTATTTCATCGAGCAAAAACGGGATAACCGGGTCGCCAATTTCAGTGACGTTGGCGGAAAATTGCTGGGCGGCCAGGCTATCGCCGGCGTTTATTTTGTCTAATAGCGCCCGCATCTCCGCTTGCTTTTTTTGCGTCATGCTCGGATTTTGACAACCGACCGCGCAAATAATCAAAAGCACGATGGTTATGTACTTCATAAAGTAAAAGCTCCTTTCATTCCTTGTTTTTATCATCCTTCTTTTTCGGTTCGACTACCTTTATTTTCTCGTACCCCTTTGCTTTCCATTTACGCGCGTAGGCTTCCGAATTTTTACAAGCAAGCTTTTTAGCAGCGCCCACCAGCTTTTTCTTATCCTCGCTTGTCGATTTTCCCTTAGCCCTATCCTTATTCAGGACGCCGTGGCTTAGTTTTTTATTGGGCGTCTTTTCGTCCGGATAATAACCCGATGTGCCTCGCTTTTCCCACAAGGCTTTGAACTCTTTGTTTTGCAGGGCCTCATCAAACGTGGGAATTTTATCTTCGCTGCCAAAAAATTGCGTACCCAATTCAATATAGTTTGAATGGGAATAAAAATCTTGCAACGCATGAAGCGCCTTCCCCAGGTCCGCCAACGACATTGCCTTCATTTGGGTGTCAAGAAAAGCCCATCCTTCAGCAAATTTTTCGCTGTCAAAATGCTCCTCAGCGACATACTTGGCCGTATTAATATCTTGCGCCAAACTTGCCCTTTCAACTACTTCTATCTCGCTTTTAGTGAAAAGCCCGGCCAGAGCCTCTTGATTTATCTCGTTATGAACATCATACCAGAACATTCCGGCAACTTCAATGTTTCGAAGCGGATTATTGCCAGCATATTGATACGGACTCAATCCAGGCGTCGCCTCCGCCAACGGATCGACGCTGACAAAACGGGCGTGGGCCGGCGAGGAGCACGCCATGAATCCAATAAAGAGCAAGGCTATGATTCTCATAAAATCCTCCTGAGTTTGAAAGAATGGTAACAGACATAGAATATTGCAAGAACGCCCGGATAGACAACAAAATTTTCAGCTAGCGGTGGACAACCCCCTTTTCAAAATGCATGACGGTTAGACGGATAAAAAAAGCCTGCCCGACAGCCACCCAAAGGGCCGTCAGACAGGCTTTTTGGCGTGGAGATGCCAATGCCGGTGACGGTTGCCTGTGGGCGGCCGTGAGCGCCCGCTCTGGCCGAGAGACTTGCCGGTCGTAGGCCAGACGGCGGGTTTATAACGATGGGCAGGCTTGAGTTTAAGGCACATCTAACTTATTCAGGGCAATCGCCATTATCGCTACACATAACCGGCGGGGACAAGGAAATTTGCTCTGAATTGCGATCATAGACTAACTCAGATTTCCAATGCTTGCCATGGTTTTGGAAAAAAATTTCAACATGATCGTTTGAGACTTCAATGTGTTTTCCATCCCACAGATTCGCATTTCCTAATCCAGTTGTCCGATAAATTTCTAGAATCCTCCACTTACTATCACCTCCCAAGTCCCATTGGTCAACTTTTACATAAAACATATCTTCATCGCTCCAAACCGATACAATTTCCGGAAACCCCTTGCGGTCAAAATCCACTGCCCATACCTCCTGTCCAGGGGACCAAGGATCAATAAATCGTCCCACTACCGCATACATATCGCCGGTCTTTGTTAGGTAGAGCAATCCAGGTGAACTATCGCTTTCGGGACGAGCAATTATATAACTAATTGCCTCCGTGTTACCCTCAGTAAAAACGATTAGGGTATCAGCAAAGATTGCTCTTACTTTTTGATGAAAATGTTCATCTAATTCATCTAAATTACAAGTTTGGACTTTATCTTCAATCACATCAGCATTGACATGAATTTTAAAAGTTACCGTCTTACAAGGAGCGCAATTAGCGCCGTAACTCAGCAAGAAAATGATCCCAAACAATTTCAAAAGAACGATACTATTTCTCATCTTTTTTTACTCCTTCTTTTCTTCCTTTTGATCATCTTTGTTTGCGTCCTTAATGGTCATAGAATTCGCCGGATCTTCCCGGTTTTTGTTCCCCTCTTCTCCTATTCCAGGAACCTCCTTCGTCGCTATTTCAAAATGCAAATGCGCTTCCTTATCCGGTAAATCTTTGGCATTCCCGGTTTTTCCGGTTGTGCCTATTTTCGCGCCTTCCTTAATCTCAGTATCTTTCTTTATGCCATCGTCTATTGTATCCAGATGGGCATACCGGGCGTACTTCGTAGACTCTTTTCCCTCTTTATCCTTTGTCGTAAATTTCAAAACGACGGTTCCGCCAAAATCTTTATGACTTTTATTCACCTCAATAACCGTGCCTTTTTCGACTGCAAATGCCTCGGTTCCGACTTTCGCATACAAATCAACCCCTTGATGATACGGTGTGCTATCAGTTCGAACTTTCCCAAACTTACTTTTGTCTGGGGCCCAACCTTTACCATAATGTCCCTTATATTGCAGTTTTTTAATCGGATCTGTCCAGAGTCCAAACCGATCAATGTTGTTAATGGGATTGTCAGCGGCATAGGCGTAAGGACTCCAACCCGGCGCTTTTGTGGCCATTGGATCGGCACTAATAAAGCGTCCGATAAGGCTATCATAATATCTATGGCCAAAGTAGTCCAGCCCGCTCTCAACATCTCTTTCTTTGCCGGTAAACTTAAACTTGCGCTGCTCGGCCGTGGCCG
>CAYOLL010000222.1:0-9130 GCA_964404765.1 uncultured Gemmatimonadota bacterium
TCTACAAACGGGTCGCCCTTACAGGGCTTAAGAACAGGTCAATCGTCCAAATGCGAAAGTTATTTAATACACAATCCTAAGTTTCACGAAGTTTGTTGAAAAGCTAAGTTTTTGACACTTCTGCAATTTAAAATCGTCATAACGCGTTTCATCCAAACATTTTAGTGATTCTTTGAGCCTTGGTGTCTTAGTGGCTGATGAATAATTCAGGGGAGAAAAGCAAACATGAAACCCGGTAATCTGTTTCTAAAGCTCCATGTTAGCCTGGTTTATGCTTTTTTATACGCGCCGATTTTAGTGCTGATCGTCTTTTCTTTTAATCAGGAGAAGATAAACGTCGTCTGGAGCGGCTTTACCCTGGATTGGTATCGCAAGCTTCTTAGCAATGTGGAGTTGTTGACCGCTTTTCAGCACAGCGTTACGATTGCAGGGGCGGTGACGGTTGTTTCGACATTAATAGGCACTTTGCTGGCTTTCGGTATGGTGCGCTACAAGTTTCCCGGCAAAAATGCGCTGGATGCCTTGCTGCACTTGCCGATTATTATTCCGGATATTGTTATCGCTATTTCGATGCTATCATACTACGTACTGATTAAAATGACGTTAGGTCTGCTCACAATTGCCATCGCTCACGTTTCTTTTTGTGTCGCCTTTGTGACGGTCGTCGTGCGGGCGCGGCTGATCGGCTTTGACAAAAATCTGGAGTTGGCGGCAATGGACCTGGGCGCGACGCCGTGGCGCACCTTTCGTTATGTCACCCTGCCGTTGATTATGCCCGGGGTCGTGGCCGGCGGACTGATGGCATTCACCTTATCATGGGATGATTTTTTAATTGCTTTTTTCACCTCCGGCGTTGGCGCAACCACTTTGCCGCTGAAAGTTTATTCCATGATAAAGTTTGGCGTCTCGCCGGAAATAAACGCCATCTCCACGCTGACCATTCTGGTTACGGTGATGTTGATTTTGACGGCTATGCGGTTGCAACGTGACGCTGTAGCCTCTTAACCTTCATTGACAAAAATAGCCTTGCGGTGGTTGCGAAGGTTCGCGCTGGGGAGTTCAACAAGCCTTGAAAATATTGGGTTTTTGGTACAAGTTTGTGGAAGGCGACCGGGGCCGTGGATGTCATTCAGTAGGAATCTTTTTTCAAGCTTGCTAACAGCTTGATTTGAAAGCGGTTACTATCGGCTCACAAAGATTCTTTCAGAATGACAAGGTGCTCTTCCACGAACTTGTTCCATGAGCCAAATATTGACTCCGCAACAAGTTTAACCTTCGCAAGGTTCGCAAGGTTTTCTGCATCCTGAGTAATTCAGGCCACAAAGTCACCAAGTCACAAAGGCTTATAAAATCAGAGTTTAGGCGTTTTGAAAAAAATATTCTAAAAAATCTATTTTTTGGATTTAACTCTATAACTTGTTATCCTTTTGTGCCTTAGAGTCTTTGTGGCAAAAATTATGAATAATTCAGGGCATCCATTCCGAGTTTTGACCAACTGTTTTTACGCAAAAATTTTTAAAAGCATTTTCGGAGGACAACATGAAATTGCAATTATGGGGAATTTTGAGCTGCCTGACCATTCTTTCGGCGTGCAGCAAGCCGGGTGGAAACGAGACCATGCAGCAGCAAGTCGAAAACCAACCACCGGTTAGTACAACAACAGACCAAACCGCTGTTTTTGATTCCTCACAGGTGATTGTTACATTGGGCAACTGGTATGTTGATAAGGAAACTAATTTTTTACAGATTTTTGGCGCTGTTACCAATAACACAAGTCGTCCTATTACCGGTCAGGTGGCGTTTCGTTATTATGATGGCAGCGGGCAGGCCATTTCCGCCGATGTTCTGGGTCAAACCGGCGACGATAGCGTGCCCTTTTCCGGCCCAATTGCCCCCGGTCAAAAGGGTTATTTTAATCGGCCGCGCGATTTGGCCAAATTATCGGCCAAAGAGATCAGTCGGGTGGAAGCCAAACTGTGGTACGCCAAACCGCACGATCACGCGCCGTTGGGGCACTTTCCCGCGCCGCCGCAAGTGCAGCTAACTCACGACGCTATGCCGGAAATTCTAATCAACGGCGTTGTCAAAAACAGCGGCGATGTGGACTGCTCCTCGCCGGTCGTCTGGATTGCGCTTTTGAGTAAGGGTCGGGTTCTCTACACGGCGGAAGCTGTAACGGAGCGAGACGACTCGCTGCCGGCTGGAGCCGAAGCCGCCTTTAACTTTAAAACCATGATGTCTTTTATCAATCTGCCCGAACCTTATGACGAGGTGCAGTTTGCGCTGGAGTGCTCGTGGGCAGGCAATGATTAAAACTTCAAATGTTTGTAACCCTGTTTTTCATCCATTTTTTATCTGAGCGAAGGAGATTTAATGATGATGCGGATCATAAAATTTGTATTAATACTAGCCCTGACGGGCTGCTCAAAGCCTCAGGAAACGCCACAACAGCAGGCAACCTCGCAACCGGCGGGAGAGCAGCCCAAACCGGAATTGTCTAAAGAATTGAACATCTACAATTGGTCCAACTACATTGCGCCAAATACGATTCCGGATTTTGAAAAAGAGTTCGGGGTAAAGGTTCATTACGACAATTATGCCAGCAATGAAGAGCTATTGGCCAAGCTGCAGGCCGGTGGCGCGGGTTATGATATTATTGTGCCGACGGGATACATGGTTAAAATTATGTCCAGCCTGGGGTTATTAGCCGAGTTGGATATGACGCATATTCCGAATTTTCAAAATATTGTGCCGGAATATAAGAATACGCCGTTTGATCCGGGTAATAAATACTCCGTGCCGTATCAGGTTGGATTGGGTGGATTGGGTATCAATACCGCTAAAGTGAAAGAGCCGATTGACAGTTGGGCCACTTTGTGGGATGCAAAGTACAAAGGGCGTATTTCGATTCTGGATGACTCACGCTCCGGATTTATCCCGGCGCTCAAACTGATGGGCTATTCGATAAATTCTACCAGTGCGGAGCAGTTGCAGCAGGCAAAAGAAATGCTGATCAAGCAAAAAGCCCTGGTCAAAGCCTACACCAGCGACACCTATATGGATATGCTTAAGTCCGGTGATGTCTGGATTGCTTATGGCTACAGCGGGGATGTCTATCAAGTGATTGCTGAAGCGCCGCATATTAAATTTGTGATTCCTAAAGAGGGCGTAGAAATTGGGGTTGATAACCTCTGTATTCCAAAAAATGCCCCTCATCAATATACGGCGGAAGTTTTTATTAACTATATTTTGCGTGCCGGTGTTGGCGCAGCCATTACCAACGCCACACATTACGGTAGCCCGAATGCCGCGTCGCGCGATTCGATTTTGCCGGAAATTCTCAATGATCCCGGCATTTTTCCGCCAAAGGAAGTGCTGGATCGCTGCGAATTTATTAACGATGTCGGTGAGGCAACTCAGCATTACGACCGGCTGTGGAGCGAGCTCAAATCCAATTAAGCGGACGGCAAACACCCAATATACGATTTTCTGAACTTTGACCCGGAAGCCTATAATTCATCTGATTTCATGAAATTTTCCTTGACCGCCGCTGGTGTAAATCTTACTTTTAGCGATTGTTGTTCGCTTAAATGACGGTACGAGAAACGCAGCACTCGCCACAAAGGTAGCAAGCCCTAAAGTTTGACGAACACGGCGCTTAAATTTTAAGGTTGCAAACTATTTTGATCAAACATGATAGTCGTTCTGTAACTGTAAGTTCTTTTGAATTTGTGGCTGGTCAGTAATTCAAGTTAAGACGTTAGCAAGGCTTTACCTGGTAATAAGCCGAGGATGGTTGTGTGAATCAATTTGAAGTCGTTAAATGGGAACGTGCGCTTGAGGGTAAGCGAGAAGTTTATATTCATGAAGATTCAGAAATTAGCCAGACGGGCGGCCGCTTTTTCTTTTTGATCGAAAGCGAGGAAGCCGGTGAATTAGGTAAGTTGGCCCGGCAGCTTTTTTGTAAGGAAATGCTGGCATCTTACCATTCTTTTTCACAAATCCGCGATACAAAAACACATCTTACGGAATCCATTCAAAAAGCCAATGAAGCATTATTGGCTTTTTTTGAGGAAAATGAAATTCCCGGTCATCAAGGGTTGATGGTAACTGTTATTGCCCTGGAAGAAGACCGGGTTTATCATTTTCAGATTGGCGCGCAGCCATTTATTATCTGGCGCAATGAGACGCCGGTATATCTGGGCTCCAAGCTGGATCCGCTGAATCCGCCGTCCGAAGAAGAGATTTCCCTGCGCGAGACGATGCGTCTGCCGATACAGTCGATCAAAGATGACATGCTGGAAATTCAGGAGACCCGGCTGAAGAACGGTGATTTGCTGCTGATTACGTCCAGCAATCTAACGCTGGCGCTTTCTTCCGCCGAGCAAGTTCGCGATCTGGTAGAGCATCGTATTCCTGCCGAAATCCGTGATGAAATTAAACGCGCTGTGGAAGATTTGGTAACGCCCCATGCATCTGCAGTACTGTGCATTCGGGCGAACGCGGTGGAGAAGCCGGAGGCGCCGAAGACCGAACGCATGTCGGGCTTTAAGCCGGAAATTAATCTGCAACTGCCGACCCTGCGCAAAGCGGCTTTGCTTGGCGGCGGCGTCATTGTGGCCATGATTTTGATTTACGTCATGACCCGCATTTTTTCGGCCTTTGGTCCGGACGATGCGGAAGTGCCCAATCGTGACGGCGGAGAGTCCAAGCCCATTGCCGCGGCTGTAGATCAACCTGCCGGTAAGGTTATCTGGGAAAAAAACATGGGCGCTGAAGTTTCGTCCTCGCCCCGGGTGCAAAACGGCGTTATCTATTTTGGCTGTAAAGACGGCAACCTGTACGCTTTGGATGCCGAGACCGGCGATTTGAAATGGCGCTTCCGGACAACGGAAGGGATCGGCTCCTCGCCCACATTGGATGATTCGCTGGTTTATATCGGCTCGTACGACTACCAACTTTATGCGGTTAGCAAAGAAACCGGGGCGCTGGTCTGGAAATATCACACGGACGCGCGCATCGTCTCCTCGCCGGTTGTCGCTGAGAAAACAGTCTACGTCGGCTCTAATGATTATAAACTGCACGCGGTTTCAACTATAAACGGCGAAAAAGCCTGGGTTGTCAAAACCCAAAACATTGTCTGGGCTTCGCCGGTGATCTTTGCCAGCCGGCTTTATTTTGCTTCGGTTGATGGTTATTTATATTGCACGTCGTTAGGCGGTGAACCGGTGTGGAAAAGCGATATAGGCCGTGGTGTGCATGGCCTCTATTCATCACCGGCTGCCGAAAGCTCCTATGTTTTTCTAGGCTCAAAAGATGGCGCTTTGTACGGGGTCGATGCCATTAGTGGCGCAATTAAATGGTCGTATCAAACAAACGGCGCGGTGCGATCCTCGCCTGCGGTCAGCAATGGCAAGGTTTATGTCGGCTCCGAAAGCACATTCATTTATGGCTTGACTTCGACCGGTCAGGAACTCTGGAAATTTAAGACAGCCGGCAATGTCAACTCATCTCCTGCCATCAGCAATGGTATTGTTTATGTTGGATGTGACGATCATCAGCTCTATGCTTTGGATGGGATTAGTGGCGAAAAACGTTGGTCGCATGATATGGGCAGCAGCGTTTATTCATCGCCTTATGTCGCTAACGGTGTTGTCTATGTTGGCTCCAAAAACGGTATTGTCAAAGCGCTTTCTACCGGCGGTTTTTAAGCGAGGTCGCTATGGGTCCGACCACATTAAAACTTAATCCACAAAAAAAGCAGGTTGCTATACCTGCTTTTTTTGTCTATGAGTTCCCGAAAATGAACAATGTTCATTGTTTAACTCTGACCTGAAAAATCCATTATTATTAAGTAGTCTGACAAAATGGGTGTGGTATTTTTGTAGCACGATTTGCCTAAATCGTGCCTGCGCGAAATAGGCATTTCGCGCTACATTTCATCAAACAAAATGCCACCATAATTCTGTCCGACCACTTAGTTATTTTTTGTGATATTGTGGCTCATGCAAAATCCAGGCTAAAACCTAAAGGGATAAAAATGCCGTTAGCAACCTTGACTTTAACCGTCGATAAACCCATCGCGCGTCTGTATCTGAATCGGCCGGCTATTCATAATGCCTTTAATCCAGAGGTAATCCGCGAGCTGCACGAAACATTTGAGGAATTGGGTCAAAACCCGGATGTAAGAATCATTGTTCTTTCGGGACACGGCAAATCTTTCTGCGCCGGCGCCGACTTAAATTGGATGAAAGCGATGGTCGCCTACACCTTTGAAGAAAATCAGGCCGATGCCCGAAAGATGGCGCTCATGTTTAAAACCATTAATGAATGCCCAAAACCGGTGATTGGGCGCATTAACGGGGCGGCCATCGGCGGTGGCATGGGCTTAATCAGTGTTTGTGATACGGTCGTAGCAGTGGAGTCCGCGCAGTTTGGTTTTAGTGAAGTTCGGCTGGGTCTAGTACCTGCGGTTATCTCCTCTTTTGTATTCCCGAAAATTGGTCCGAGTCAGGCGCGGGCATTGTTTCTTTCCGGCGAACGGTTTAATACCGTTAAAGCCCGCGATATTGGTTTGATTCATCATGTCGTTTCAGTCGAGGAATTAGACCCAAAAATTGAACAACAGATCGAGCAGTTTTTAATGGCCGGGCCGGAAGCTATTGCCACGGCAAAAAAAATGATTCATGATTTAACACCGCTCAATATGGAAACAACGATGGCTTTAAACGCTATCGGTATTGCCGAACGCCGCGCCAGCGCCGAAGGCCAGGAAGGTATGACCGCCTTTTTGGAAAAAAGGCCGGCTAATTGGAACGGATAACCTCCCATGCTAAACGTTTTGTGCTTTATCGAAACATCGCCGGAGCTGCATCCCGAGCTTAGGACATTACAAAGGCTGTCAAAAATGTCAAAAAATGAGCATCATATTTCTAAAGGTTTACGCTCAACACTGTTGGGTGTGGTCGTTAATACCCTCCTGGCGGTGCTAAAAATTATTAGCGGAATGGTGGGTAACTCCTATGCTCTTATTGCCGACGGCATCGAGTCGGCCACAGATATTCTGGGCTCGGCGGTAGTATTGACCGGCATTAAAATCGCCACAAAGCCGCCGGACGAAGACCATCCATACGGACACGGGAAAGCGGAGCCGCTGGCCGCCATGGCCGTATCGCTGATGCTGCTGGGCGCGGCGCTCGGCATGGCGATTCAAAGCATTCGCGAGATTGTCACGCCGCATCATGCTCCGGAACCTTTTACGCTATTTGTGCTGGTGGGTGTGATTTTTGCCAAAGAACTGCTCTTCCGATTCGTCATTACCGTTGGTGAGAATCTGGAAAGCACGGCTGTTAAAACCGATGCCTGGCATCATCGTTCGGACGCTATCACCTCTGCTGCCGCTTTTGTCGGCATCTCTATTGCTCTTCTGGCAGGCGACGGTTATGAAAGCGCCGATGATTGGGCGGCGCTGATCGCCTGCGGCATCATCGCTTACAATGGTATCCGGCTTCTGCGCGTTGGTCTTGCCGAAGTTATGGATGAACAACCGTCGTTGCAATATCAAGAAAATGTCCGCCAATTGGCGCGATCTGTTCCTGGCGTAGTAGATATTGAAAAGTGCCGAATCCGTAAGAGCGGATTTGATTTTTTTGTAGAAATTCATGTCGAAGTCGAACCGGAGATTTCTGTTTATGCCGGACACGAAATCGCCCGGGCGGTCAAAGTGGCATTGGCGGAAAGCAATTTGGGTATTTTGGATACGATTGTACACATTGAACCCTGTACACTTTGAGGCGGGTTTTACTCCACTTCTCATGAGTCACAAAGTCACAGTAATTTAGCAAATCAAGAGGTGTTTTGCGCTCACATGCGCGCTTGTGATCATGCCGTGATCTTTGCGGCCGAAAGAAAGGTTTAATATATGGAAGTTAGCCTTATGACCGTTTTTTGGTTTGCTTTACTGACCGCAGTCGCCACCGGTTTTGGAGCGCTGCCGTTTTTTCTGTTTAAGCAAATGAATCGCACCTGGCTGGGCATTTCCAATTCTATTGCCAGCGGCTTGATGATTACCGCCAGTTTTAGTTTGATTTACGAAGGAATCAACTACAATCTATGGCTGGTGATTATCGGCATCATGTCAGGATTGGGCTTTATCCTGGCCAGTAATAAAGTCTTGGAGCGTTACGAGCACCTTAAGGTCGGCAATCTGGAAGGCATTAATGCCAAAAAAGCCTTGCTTATTGTGGGCGTAATGACATTGCATTCCTTTACCGAAGGCGTGGGCGTGGGCGTCTCGTTTGGCGGTGGAATGGATTTTGGTCTGTTTATTACGGCGGCGATTGCCGTCCATAATATTCCGGAAGGTTTGGCGATTAGTCTGGTCCTGGTGCCGCGTGGCGTCTCGGTCTGGTATGCCGCTTTTTGGAGTATCTTTTCCAGCATTCCCCAGCCTATTACGGCAGTGCCGTCTTATATGTTTGTCGAATTTTTCAAGCCGTTTTTACCGGTTGGACTGGGTTTTGCCGCCGGCGCGATGATCTGGATGGTTTTCTCGGAACTCGTGCCCGAAGCCAGCGAGGATTGCACGCCCAGCACCGTCGGCATTACGATTACCATCTCAGTAGCGATAATGGTGATCTTTCAAGAATTTTTACGACACTGATTCAGCTTTAAAAACTCAATTTTCAACATACTTCGTGAAGCTTAGGAACGTGTACTAAATAATTTTCGCATTTCAAGCCCCATCGGGGCTGTATGGTTCTTTCCAGCCCCGGTCTGCTACAAACGGGTCGCCCCGATGGGGCTTGAAATGCGGAAGTTATACTGGTTAAGGGTTAGAAGTTGCATTTTAAACCCTTAGGGTTTTGCTGCCAAAAGCGGTGGAAACCGGCAAGCTTCGGCCATTTCCACAAAGAAAACCCTAAGGGTTTATTCTGCCAAAAATAACCCTTAATGAGAATATTTAGTACACGTTCCTAAGTAAGTTACCAGAGGTTATTGAGGGGATACTTTTCAATCCATATTGGATCGTGAGCTTTCCAAATGAAGAAACAGCGGGCAATTATGGTATAGTTGTGTAATTGCTCAAAAAGTGGTGGTAAACCTAACCTTGCGAAGGCTTCAGTGCACG
>CAYOLL010000223.1:0-9048 GCA_964404765.1 uncultured Gemmatimonadota bacterium
CAGCGGTCGGCTTTCAGCAGTCGTAAAGCTTTCAGCCGTCAGCGGTCGGCTTTCAGGCTTTGGCTCAACGGATGCTTGCGGAATGCTGATTGCGGATTGCTGAAAGCTGACCACTGAAAGCTGACTACTGAAAGCTGAAGACTGACCGCTGTTTGCTGACGGCAGCATCACCGTAAACAGCGAGCCTTCGCCCGGCTTCGACGCAACCGAAATCTTACCACCGTGCAATTCCACCAGATTTTTGGTGATGGCCAGACCCAGGCCGGTGCCGCCGTATTCGCGAGCCACAGAGCCGTCAGCTTGCACAAACGACTTGAAGATTTCCTCTAACTTATCGGCGGCAATGCCGATGCCCGTGTCGGCTACGCCGATAGTTAATAGTTTAGAGTTAACAGTTGGTAGTTGCTGCTCGGAACTATTCACTATTAACGCTTCACTATTAACTGTTACGCTGCCTTTTTCCGTGAATTTAATCGCATTCCCCACCAAATTCTGGATGATTTGCTGCAAACGGTTTTCATCAGCCAACAGCGCCGGCAAGTCGGGGCTGACGGCGTTGATCAGCTTCAAGTCTTTTTTGCCGACCAGCGGCTGCGACAACGCCAGCACAAACTCCACAATGGCATGAAGATTAACCGGCTTAAGGCTGAGTTCGATGCGGTTGTCGATCATCTTGGAAAAGTCCAAAATGTCGTTGACCAGATTGGACAGGCGGCGGCCGCTGACGCTGATCATCTTTAAATCAAGATGCGCTTTGCCCGGCAGCGCTCCTGCCGCCCCGTCCATTAACGATTCGGCCAGCCCGATGATGCCGTTGAGCGGCGTGCGCAATTCATGGCTGGTATTGGCCAGAAACTCGTCCTTGAGCTTGTCCGTCCGGCGCAGTTGTTCGGCGATGGCCTGCTCGCGCTCCAATTCTTTTTGTTTGCGCTCGACTTTAAGTTGCTCATAGCGCACAAAACCGACAATCGCCACAATCAGCAGCATGGCGTAAAGGGTGTACGCCCACCAGGTTCTCCATGGCGGCGGCAAGATGGTGACTTTAAGACGCGCGCCTATCGTGTTCCATACACCATCGTCATTGGAGGCCTTTACATGGAAGGTATAAGTTCCGTGCGGCACATTGGTGTAGGTCGCCCGGCGATATTTGTAGTCCGTCTCGTTCCACTCTTTATCAAAACCTTCCAATTTATAAGCAAAGCGATTCTTGGCGGATTGGCGATAGTTGAGCGCCGAAAACTCAAAACCAAAAATGTAGTCGGTATAATCGAGGATCAGGCGGTCGAAGCTTTCGGGATGGCGGGGCAGGGTGATCATCTCTTTACCGTGAACTTTATACTTGGCAAGGGTGAATTCGCCCCTGGCCGCGTAGCGCGGATCGACCTTGAGTTCTTTGTTGAAATAGAGCATCCGGGTCAACACAACCGGCGGGATATCGGCATTGCCGCGAATGCTGTCCGGATGGAACAGGGTCAGGCCGTTTGTCCCGCCAAAACACATTAGCCCGTCGCGGGCCAGGCAGGCGGCGCCCCGGGTAAACTGATTGTCCTGCAAACCGTCTTGCTTATCAAATTTGGCAAAGGTCTTGGTGGCCGGATCAAAACAATTCAGCCCGTTTTGTGTGCTGATCCAGATGCGGCCATGGCCGTCCGGCAACAGGCCGGCAATGCCGTCATCCGAAAGACCGTCGCTCTCGTAATAGACGCTGAAAACATGCGTTTTGAGATCATAATAGTTGAGACCGTTGTAGGTGCCGATCCACAAACCGGCCCGGTCTTCCAGCAGACAAGTCACCTGATTGCTGCCCAGGGAGCTCGTGTTGGTCGTAAAGCGTTTGAAATTATTGTGATCCGGTTGATAAAGGTTGAGTCCGCCGCCATTTGTGCCCGCCCAAATATTGCCGGCGGAATCTTCCAGCAACGTAAAAACGCTGTTATTACCAAGCGAGGTTGAATCCGCTTCGTTGTGCGTAAAATGTTCGAAGGTTTTTTGGCGTGGATCAAAGCGGTCCAATCCGCCGCCGAACGTCCCGATCCATAACATTTGCCGGCGATCCATCAACAAAGAAAGGATGCCGTCATTACCTAAAGAATTCGGATTCTTTGGATCGTGCCGGAAGACGGTAAATTTTCCGGTAATGGGGTCCCGATAATTCAGCCCGCCGCCATTGGCGCCGACCCATAACCCGCCGGCGGAGTCTTCAACCAGGTCCAGCACCCGGTTACTCGAAAGCGAAGCAGGATTGTCCGGCGCATTTATAAAATGGGAGAAGCGCTTTTCGCGCCGATCCCACAGATTCAACCCGCCTTCCCACAGGCCGATCCAGATATCGCCCTGCCGATCTTCCAAAAGGGTCGTGACGCGGTTTTTGCTCAAACTATTGGTGTTCGTCGGATCATGGCGGAAATGCCAAAAAGCAAAAGACAGCGGGTCTAAACGATTGAGACCGCCGCCATACGTGCCGAGCCAGAGCTGGCCGAAATGATCCTCCGCAATTACATTGACGGAGTTGTGACTCAGGCTGTACGGATCTTCCGCCCGATTTTGAATGCGCATGAAGCGCACAACCGGCGGATTGCCGGCGCTTGCCGCAAATGGAATGACCCGATTTAAACCGCCCCCGGTGCAAATCCAAAGACCGCCCGCGCTGTCTTCAAAAATGCTGTACACGTCGTCATTGCTCAAACTCTCGGAATCGTTCGGATCAAACCGATAGCGCGCAAACCGGCCGCTGCTGCCGTCCAGCAAATTTAATCCGCCGCGCGTGCCCACCCACAAGCGGCCTCCGGAATCACAGAAGAGCGCGTTCACCATATTATGGCTCAGACTGTGCGGATCGTCCGGCTGATTTTTAAAATGCTGAAATTGCCCGGTGCGCGGGTCCAGGCGATTTAAACCCCCGTCAGTCGTGCCGATCCACAAAAATCCGGCGGCGTCTTTACATAAGGCGGTGGTGTTGTCGGCGCTGAGACTGTTGGCCCGGTCGGGCAGGTTTTTGTAACTCAGGCTCCGTCCGGTTTGGGGATCAAAGCGATTCAATCCGGCCGCGCTGCTGATCCATAAAATATCCTTGTCGATTAGAATACCGTGAATTTCATTGTTACTTAGACTATTGTCGCCCGGTTGATGCTTATAGCGCCGAAACCGATCGGTGGCCCGGTCAAACCGATTGAGTCCGTCGTGCGTTCCGACCCACAAAGCGCCGGAGGCGTCCTCAACAAGCGCCGATATCCAATCGTGGCTGATGCTGGCGCTGTCGGCCGGATCGGGCCGATAGTTTGTAAAGGTGTAACCGTCGAACTTACTTAAGCCGTTGTTCGTTCCAAACCACATGTAACCCTGGCGATCCTGACAAATCACATTCAGGGTCATGCCGGGCAGGCCGTTCTCCATCCCAAGACGCTCAAAGCGCAGGTTGACCGGCTGACCGTATCCGCTCAGCGGGCCCAGCAGCAGGCAAAGCAAGACAAATTCAGTTCTGTAACGCGCCATGAATCATTATCCTCGTAATTTCATCGTTCTTTCAAGAATCTTCAAGCGCTTTGCTTCTTAAGGGACGTGTATTAAATAACTTCCGCATTTCAAGCCCCATCGGGGCGACCTGTTTGTAGGATCGGCGCCCGGAAAGAGCCGTACAGCCCCATCGGGGCGACCCGTTTAATGGATACAATTTTTCATCAACCTCACGGGCCGCCCCGATGGGGCTAATTCGGAACGGGCTCGCTTTCTACAAACGGGCCGCCCTTACAGGGCTTGAGAACCGGTCTATCATCCAAATGCGGAAGTTATTTAATACACAATCCTAAGCTGACATGTGATAAGTGTGAAATTTGGCATCTATGCCGCCGGAATAGACCCTAAGGGTTTGCTTTTTAACCCTTAGGGTTTGGCACAACCGACGGGAAACCCTAAGGGTTGAAAGAAAAACCCTTAGGGTGACAACATGCCAAATTTGTCGCTTGGAACGGAGTAACATGCCGGAGTCATGACGCGCCGGAGCATTGGAGTTGCAAGTATCCATAATTCCAAAACGCCATGACTCCGATTCAAAAAGTGTAACTTCGCAAAATTTGCCGCAGTAGCGAACGCAAATTGACATTAGACATCTTTCCAAAATAAATCCTGCTGCGACGCGGTTTTTAGCCCCATTGGGGCGGTCCGTTTGTAGAAAAGCGAACCCAACCGAACCCGACCCGACAGATAGCCCCATCGGGGCGGCCCGTTTAACCGCGACGACACCGGTCATGCTTCACGGGTCGCCCCGATGGGGCTTATCACAGCTATGTTTTTGCGTATTTTTCTACAAACAGCTTGCCCCTACGGGGCAAAAAAACATAGATAAACTTGATCGAGTTTCAAAATTTAATTGGAAAGATGTCTATTACTTAACAGGCTCCCAGATAAATTTGCCCTGTCTATCGATATAGCCGATTTTGTCGCCGGATTTGACCCAGGCCAGGCCGTTGGAAAAGGCAATGGCATCGTCAAATACCCGTTTCAGTTCGGCATTAATAACGGTTTTACCGGTCTTGTCGATAAACAGCCAAATATCGCGATATTTAACATGGGCGAGTCCCTCACTAAAATTGGCGGCCCAATCAAATTTTGGGTTGATCGTAATCGCGCCTTTGGCATCGATATAACCCCAACGGCCGCCCAGACTGACCGGCGCTAAATCTTCTTTAAAACCCCAGGCTTCGGTAAACTGCGGCTCAATCACCATGTTTCCATCAACATCCACATAGCCCCAAACATCGTCGACCAAAACAGCGGCCCGATTTTCCGAAAACGAGTTGACTTCATAATATTTAGGCGCGATGACCATTTTCCCTGCGGCGTCAATAAAGCCCCACAGCCCATCTACCTGCACCGCGGCGCGACCATTCATAAACGACCAGGCTTGTTGATAAACCGGTTCAATGACCAATTGCCCGGTTTTGTCGATAAATCCCCACTTGCTGTCGGCTTGCACGGCGGCCTTACCCTCGTTGAATGACCAGCCGGAGGCATACTTTAGTTCAATCGTCATCTTGCCGGTTGGATCAATGTAGCCACTTTTACTGCCCTTTTTCACCCAGGCCAAGCCATCGGAAAATGAATAAACTTCATCATACTCCGGCTTAATTGCCAGCTTGCCTCCGGCGTCCATAAACCCCCATTTCCCATCTTTGGCCACCGCAGCCATGCCTTCAAAATATGACCAGCCATGGTCATATTGCGACGGCACGACAAGCTTGCCTTTGACATCAATATAGCCGCTTTTGCCATCTTTAATAACTGGAAAAAGCAAGGGTTTATCCCCGGCAAATGCGTTCAGTGCGCCGGCGCCGACAATTAAAACACAGACAGCTAAAATTCGCTTTGATAACATACGCCTACTCCTTTTAAATTTAAATTGATGCAGGAAACCTTGCGAAGGTTAAACTTGTTGCGGAGTCAGTCTTTTCAAGGTTTGCTGAATTCCCCAACGTGAATCTTCGCAAGGTTATTTTGTAATGTAAAATGAAAAAGGCAAACCGGAGCGCTTTCCCGATTTGCCTTAAAAAATGCTGATTTTGGGTAACCGTTTTTGCCTGAAATAATGGGGAATGACAGAGCGCTGAATCCGTGGATTTGATCGAATTTCTAAACATCCAATACTCCACAACTCCAGCTTCAAAAGGTTAACCGATAAATGAAAATTGCCGCCAAACTTACTTCAAAAGTGTCATCCGCTGCGTTTCACGTCCGGTTGGCGTGGTCAGTTGCACCATATATTGGCCGGAGGCAAGCCCTGCGCCGTCAAAGGTCACCTGGTATTCGCCCGCTGCCATTTCGCCGTCAATGAGGGTCTTAACCCGCTGACCGACGCTGTTGTAAACCGTTAGTTTGACCGGAGCGGACTCGCGCAAGCTAAAGGCAATATTCGTGCTTGGATTAAACGGGTTTGGATGCGCCGGTTTGAGCATCGTTGTCCGCGCCGTCGTTTCGGGAGTCGTCGGTTGATCGGCGGTCACTTCATCATCCAATGAAGAAGCAATAGCCCCGGTCGGGATAACTTTGGCCGCGGTGTAGGTGGCTTTGACCCACACCTTTTGGGTCGGATTGGTGCTGTTGTAATTCTTTACTTTGATGATGAAATACGCCGTTGTCGTAGGCGTATAGGTTAAGGTCAAATTGCCCGTGCCGTTGACGGCGGCCACTTGCGTGGAGCCGCTGTAAAGCCGGATTTCCAGGCGCTTGGTGGCGTCCTGCGGAAACAGATTGAGGGTGACGAATTTGCCGGATTCGACAAAAATTTTGCCGACCGTGCGCATCGCCGTGGAACTAGCCGGCAGCGCCCCGCCTTGCAACAGGGAGCTGGCATGGGAATCGCCCAAATCGTTGGCCATTTCCCATTCCTGAACTGTCGCGCGCTGGGCCGGCGCAAAACCGCCGCTGATGCCGGCGGGACCCCACACACAATAGCCACGCCGCAGATTCGAGCCGTCACAGGGCGGTACCCAGATGGTAGCCTGACCCTGGCCATTCGTCCAGATGTCGCTGCTGTTTGCGCCGGAATAGTCATGCAGTTGGACATTAGCCCCAAAGTTGGTTTGAATGGTCGCCGATTGCCAGGTGCTCCAGCTATCGCTAACCGCAATAATGGCTTTGGCCGAACGCTCAATGATCAGCAAATCCTGCGCCTGCCAACGCACCTGATAAGCCCCGTCTTTAAAATTCAACTTCTGATGACACCAGATCAAATTAGCCAGCCACTCGCGCACCGGCAATTGGGCGGCATTTTTCGGATCGTGTGTCCAGCGCTGCCCGGTCGCCCCGACATCAAACAAATCCTCAAAGAAAATTTGTGGCGAGCCGTCCACCGCCATAGCCACCGCATAGGCCGCCTGAATCCGGCCGTCGGTCGGCTCGATGTGACCGCCGCCCAATTCATTGCCTGTATTCCAGCCGGTGTAGTTGCCGGTTGCGCCCACAGTTGGGCGGAAGGTGTCGTGGTTGTTGACAAAAGGTACCGTGCGCGTCCGGCGATCTTGCTGCGCGCCGGGCAGCGAACCCAGATCATAAAAACCGCTGGCCCCGGTCATGTCCCGCAAGGCTTGCCGCAGGCTAAAGTCAAACGTGCCGACCACATCACTGACGCCGTCGCTGTTGTTGGTGTTGTCGATCCAGGTATCCAGTTCGGCCTTGCTGCCCACGTATTCGCCTACGCAAAACATCTGTGCCCCGCCATTGGCCCAGCCGGCGTTGTAGGCCGCGTTCCAGACAAAGTCCTTGGTCGCCCAATGCGGAAAATGCTTGACCGCATCCAGACGGAAGCCGTCCACGCCGGTTTGCTTCTTCAGCCAGACCGTGTTGGCCCGCATTTGATCACGCATATAATTAGCCGTTTGTACGGGATTGTAGCCGGAATTGCTACTCTGGCCGTACGCGCCGGAATAATAGCAATTATCCGGCCCCCAATAACCGGCCGTCCAATCGTCACCTTCGGTATTATGAGCCGAGTTGGGGTGAAAATTTGACCAATTTTTTGGAAAACGGCCTTGCCGCGCGCCGTAACTGACAGAATCGTTAGCCGTGCCGGGCGTGGCGTAGCAAGCGTAGCGAAAATTCTTCCACTTGTTGGACCAAGCTTGCGGATCCTGACCGCCGGCGCTCGTTTGCGAACCCGCGCCATCCGTATGATTCCAAACCATGTCTTGAATCACGTCCATTCCGTTGGCATGGAGCACGGCAACCGATCGCAAATATTGATCCTTGGTCCCAAAACGGGTGGCCGTGCTGTTGCCCTGATATTTGTCGCCCAAATCATAGTGATCGAACGGTGAATAGCCCACAGAACCCGTGGCGTTTTTATTCTTGGCCGTTGGTGGCACCCACACCGCATCAATGCCCATATCGCGCAGGCGTGGCGCTAATTCGGCCACATAAGTTGACCAGTTATTGGGGTAGTTATTATTCCAGTAATCCCACCAAAAGCCCTGCAGCACGACTTTCCCGTTCCAGGGGTTTGCGGTTGAAAGAACAGGCAAAAGGACGAGGAGAAACGCAAAAAACATCGCTAAAAAACGTTTTAGTCTCATAAGAAAGCCCCTTTCTTCAGGTATAAAAACAATTGGAATGAATGTTGACAGAATGGAAGAAATCTTGAACCATAAAGTTTTGAGGGAAATTGTTGCGGATGAATTCACACAAGTAAAAGTGCAGAAAAAACGTCGCGCTGTCAAGAGGAATTTGTAGGTAGGATTTTTCTTTGGCAATTCGGGCAAAGTTCCCGGCATGCTCACATTGTGGGATAATGCTGGGCGATTCGCCGGAGTCGTGAAGTTTATTAAACAGTCGTCGATTTTCGTTAGCGCAACAAGCCACCGTTATAACGCAGTTGATAGATCAGAACGCCGCTATGCTTAATCGTCTCCAGACCTTCAAAACGCTCCACATCGCCTTGGTGCGCGTCCGTATAAACGAACGCGCCTTCCCGAACCTGCGCCGGCCCGCGATAAGGGCATTCCGGGGCAACCTGACGGAGCGCCGTTTTCAAAAAACTGTAGACCGGCCCGATTTCCGGGGAAGGCGTTGCCGACAGGACGATTCCGCCCGCGTAACTCATGGCCCAGACCGGCGCATCGCTCTCGTAGATCGTTTCCTGGCCGACAAAATAAATGCCGCCAAAGTAGATGTCGCGATAGAGCCAATTTCCTGCCCGATATTCCAATTGGCGCGAACCGGGCAGTAACGGGGTCACATTGGCGCTATTGTCTTGCGCGGCATAAGTCTGACGCTTGGCCTGAACCAGAAATTGAATAAAGTCCTTGGTCGAGATTGACATCTGCATAATGCACATCCTTTCATGAAGGATTATCTTCCGCCGGCCACGTCAAGCAATGCGCCGGTTGTATACGAAGCTTCCTCCGACAGCAACCACAAAATTGCGAGGGCAATTTCGTCTGGCTGTCCGCCGCGCTTAATCGGAACAGTACTCTTGACACGATCCACCCGACCCGGCTCACCGCCGTCGGCATGAATATCGGTATAGATAAAGCCCGGTCGGACGGCGTTGACGCGGAT
>CAYOLL010000224.1:0-8890 GCA_964404765.1 uncultured Gemmatimonadota bacterium
AGGCAAACAAGATGCCGGATAAGAGCATTCCGGCATGACAGTGTTCTAAAGGTTGCTGACTAGTACACAATCTTGAAAATATTGACTCTCGCGCCAAGTATAACCTTCGCAAGGTTTGCTTTACCAGGACTTATTGAGCGGATACTAAAATATGACCGCGTTAAAAATCACGAAAGAGGGAGAAAAAATGAGCGTACCGGAAAATTTTAACCTGGCGGACAGCGTGGCTTTGCTGCGCCGGACGCCGGCTGTTTTGGAAGCGCTGCTGACCGATTTGCCCGATGTCTGGCAAATCGCCGACGAAGGTCGGGACACCTGGAATGCCCGCGATGTGCTGGGCCACCTCATTCACGCTGAGGAGACGGATTGGATTCCGCGCGTTCGCCATATTCTGGAATACGGCGAAGCGCAGCCTTTTCCGCCGTTTGACCGCCTGGCTCAATTTGAGCGCTTTGGCGGATTTGACACGCCGACGTTGCTCAGGCTTTTTCGACAAAGGCGCGTGGAAAGTCTGGTTGCTTTAGCGGAACTGAATTTGACCCCGGCGCAACTGGAACTAACCGGCGCGCACCCGGCCTTGGGGCGCGTGACAATGACGCAATTACTGGCCACCTGGACGGTTCACGACTTGACCCACATTGCCCAAATTGTCCGCGTGATGGCCAAACGCTACGTCATTGACGTTGGCCCGTGGAAAGCGTATCTCTCAATTTTAACAAAATAACGCTGGAGTAGCAAACTTCAGTTTGCAAGTCAAACAGGCAAAATAACGCCGGAGTAGCAAACTTCAGTTTGCAAGTCAAACAGGCAAAATAACGCTGGAGTAGCAAACTTCAGTTTGCAAGTCAAGCAGGCAAAATAACACTGGAGTAGCAAACTTCAGTTTGCAAGTCAGGCAAACTAAAGTTTGCTACTCCAACATGTCAAACTAAAATTTGCAGCTCCCAACATGGAGGTAACGAGTGAAAATTCTGATTATCGGCGGCACTATTTTTGTCGGTCGTCATTTGGTGGAAGTGGCCCGCAGACGCGGGCACGAAATTACGCTGTTCAATCGCGGACAGCACAATGCGGATTTGTATCCGGATATCGAAAAACTGCGCGGCGACCGCAAGACCGATTTGTCCGCCCTGAAAGACCGGCGCTGGGACGCGGTGATTGACACCTGCGGTTATGTCCCCCGCGTCGTGCGCGCATCCGCCGAAGCTTTGCAGGACGCGGTCAATCTCTACGTGTTTATTTCCAGCGTGTCGGTTTATCAGGAGTTTCCCGGCCAAACGACCTTGGACGAAACATCACCGGTCGGCGTTTTGACCGATCCGACAACGGAAGAAGTGACCGGCGAAAGCTACGGGCCGCTCAAAGCATTGTGCGAACAAACTGTCAGCGAAGTCTTCCCCGGCCGCGATCTGAATATCCGTCCCGGCTTGATTGTCGGGCCGAATGATCCGACCGACCGCTTTACTTATTGGCCGGTGCGCGTCGCGCGCGGCGGCGCTGTACTGGCCCCGGGCAGGCCGAGCGAAAAGCTCCAGTTTATTGACGTGCGCGATTTGGCCGAATGGACCATCCGTTTGATCGAAGAAAACCGCACCGGCGTTTTTAATGCGGCCGGCCCCGTCCCGCCGATCAGCACGAGCGAGTTGCTGGAAATTTGCCGAACCGTCAGCGGCAGCGACGCCGTTTTTCATTGGGCGGATAAGGACTTTTTGGCGGAACAGAACGTCAGTCCGTGGCAGGATATGCCGGTGTGGATTCCCGATACCAACGATATTGTCAATCTGGAAAAAGCCGTTCGCTTTGGATTACAGACCCGCCCGGTGGCCGAAACCGTGGCCGACACCCTGGCCTGGGCGCGAACCCGCCCGGCGGATCACAAAATGCGCGCCGGACTCGATCCGCAACGCGAGCAGGAAGTTCTAACCGAACTGGTCGCAAAACTGGCCGTAAATTAACTCATGGCAAGCAAAGGGAAACCTATAAAATTTTCTGTTGTTTTCTACCGTATCGCGCTGAATATGGCGCTAACTAATTTCCGGCAAGTCAAAGCGAAGAACTTTCGCGGATAATCCTAATTTTGGAGGTCTACAAAATGATTAATTACAAAAAGTTTCTGCATTCACTTCTCGGCGTCTATTTCGCCTTTTCACTAAGCAATTCAACCGTATTTTCCCAGCACAGTGCGCCCACGGACTCCTTGGATTTTACTGATACAGCAAAGGCCATAACAAGCACGATGCGCTCCTATATTTACGATACCCACATTTTAATGACTCCTCAATACAAAGACGTCGAACAGCAGGTTGAACAGTTGGCTACACGCGCCAAAACTCGGGAAGAATTTGTTTCTGGGTTCAATAATATCTGGCAGCAAGGCCCGTTTTCGCATGTCCGGCTGGATATTGCCCGGCAAAGCGCCGAGCAATTGGCCAATTACCTGGACGGCATGAATGTGGGCGGCAGTGGCGCGCTACTGACCTGGCAAGACGATGTTGCCATATTGACGGTTAATACGATGATGGGTCAGGATACGATTGAGCAAATAAACGCGGCGTATCAAACGATCCACGAGCGGAAAGCAAAGGCGCTGATTATTGATCAGCGCCACAACGAGGGCGGGGCTTTTGCCGTCAGACCTCTGGTTAGTCATATTATTGCGGCAAATTTGGATGCCGGTGTATTCCTGTCGCAAAAATGGACCCAGCAAAACAGTGGCACGCCATCCTCGGAAATCATCCAGGCTGCAAAGCCCTGGCAAGGTTGGTCTATCAAATCATTCTGGCAGGATGTCCAAAACGACAGCGTTACCCGTATCATGTTTGAGCCAATGACCCCGCACTTTGAAGGCCAGGTTTATGTGCTGACCAGCCAACGAACTGCCAGCGCCGCAGAGCTGGCCACCGACGCATTGTTAGCCTCCGGACGCGCCGTTATTGTTGGCGAAAAAACCGCCGGAAAAATGCTGTCTCAAAAAATGTATGATCTGCCCCAGGGTTTGCAGCTTTCCCTCCCGATTGCCGATTACTATGCAACCCGTTCCGGCCGTATCGAAGGGACCGGAGTCGCACCTACAGTCGTGATTGAAGCATCAAAAGCCCTGGATAAGGCTCTGGAGTTGGCCAAAGTCGGACAAAAATAATGCTAATTGGCTGTTTCTATTTTGTGCAAAACATGGTGAAAAGATCATTAGAATGCATACCATCGAACCAAACCCAAAAACACTGCACGGCCATTTTTCTCGCGACTTGCTGCCTATTTTGACGATCAATTCCGGCGAGACCGTGCGCTATCGGACGCTTGATGCGGCCTGGTGCTTGTTTGATCATCCCGATCCGTTCAGCAAACCGGCCAAGTTTCCCCACGACCGGGAACGCGATCCCGGCCATGCCCTGTGCGGTCCGATTTACATCAACGGGGCCAAAGCGGACATGATGTGCTGAATGGTTATAAGCCAATTTATTAATCAATTGTTAAACGCAAAACCTTTAAAAATGGAGGATGTCATGAATCGTATCTTTAAATTGACCTTATGGATCGGAGGATTTATCCTTATGACCGACACAAGCAATGCCCAACCTGGCACAAGCGCACCCGTTAGCGCCGGGCAAAAAGCAACATTGATCAACAGCGTCTGCGTCCATCTAAAAAATATGTATGTCTTTCCCGACAAAGGGGAGCAGGTGGCCACCTTGCTACAGGATCGGCTAAAAAAAGGCGATTATGACAACATCGCCACAGCCGACGCTTTTAGCGAGGCTGTTACAAAGGATATGCAATCCATCAGCCATGACGGACATTTGAACATTAACTATATTCCGCAGATGGCTCGTCAGCTCCAACTAAGCCGGAAGGAAAGCGAAGCCGACCGGAAAATGGCCGATAGTCTGTTTGCGGTTCAGGAACGTCACCGGAATTTTGGCTTTGATAAAGTGGAGCGGCTGAGCGGTAATATCGGTTATCTTAATCTGCTGGGCTTTGCCACTATGACGCCGGAAGCGGGTCAGGTGGCGGCGGGCGCGATGGCTTTTTTAGCCAATTCGGATGCAATTATTATTGATTTACAGCAGAATGGCGGCGGCGATCCGACAATGATTCAATTTTTGACCAGCTATTTTTTCGATAGCAAACCGGTGCATTTGAATGATTTTTACACCCGGACGGGCGGTGAGCAGTTAGATCAATCCTGGACGCTGTCGTATGTGCCGGGCAAGCGGTTGCCCCACACGCCGCTTTTTGTGTTGACCAGCCGCTTTTCTTTTTCGGCCGCGGAAGAGTTTGTCTATAATCTTAAAAATCTGAAGCGGGCAACGCTTGTTGGCGAGACGACCGGCGGCGGCGCGAACAATAACGAGCTTTTGCCGTTGGACGAAAACTTTGTTTTGTCTATTTCCTATGGCCGGGCGATCAGCCCTATCACCAAAACCAATTGGGAAGGTGTCGGCGTTGAGCCCGACGTGAAGACGCCGCAGGAAATGGCGCTCATTACCGCCCAACGCCTGGCGCTGGAGAAGTTGCGTGAAACGAGCAGCGACACCGCCGAATTGGATTGGTGGCTGACCGACCTGCGGGCCAGAGAAAAACGACTGACCGTCGCCCCGGATCGTCTGAAAAAATATGTCGGCATGTATCGGGATCGCGAAGTGACCCTGGAAAACGGCGTGCTTTATTCGACAAGGCGCAATCTGAAAAGGACGCTGACGCCGTTGAGCGAAACGCTGTTTGCGATTGAGGGCGGGGCCCCGGCCCGACTGGATTTTGCCGCCGACGGGCGGGAGGTTACGACGCTTTATTTAGACGGACGGCGCGAGACCACACCGCGGAACAAATAATCATTCTTGACGATTTTTCAAATAGAAGGATGCCGTCGTAAAGACGGCATCCTTCTTAATTAATAGAGAACGCTTACCCCGGCAACCCCTCCCGAAATCAACCGGATCCGCAAAAAAAATCCCTGCCCTTTGCATGCAAAACGTATAAGTTGGGATGTTGTACGTACACACAAGTTGAAAACCTGCCCTATTATAACTGCGTAGAAAGATATGATCCCTTTCCATTTGGCCCGTTGGCTGGATCGTCGGCTTGGCCAGCCTGTTTGCGTGTTGATTGGTTTTTTGCGGCGCTTTCGTCGCCGCAAAACGCTTTCCGCCGGCCCGATTCGGAATGTCCTGGTTATCAAAATGTGGGGATTGGGCAGCATCGTTTTGGCCAGCCCGGTTTTTGCCCACTTGCGCCGCCATTATCCAACCGCACGAATTGCTTTTCTGACCCTGCGCCAAAATCAAGGCTTGTATGAAGGCCGACCGGAATTGGACGACGTTCACTTCTTCGACATGACATCTTTTTACAACGCTCTTAACTCATTTTTTAAATTGACGTTATGGCTGTGGCGTGAGCAATTTGAGGTCATAATTGATCTGGAGTTCGGCTCACGGTTTACGGCCATCCTGACTTTTTTGAGCTTCAAAAGTCTGACGATTGGTTACGTTCCTGCCGGCAGCGGCAAGGATATTTTCGATATCACCATTCCCTACACCGAATCCATTCACATTACCCGCGTTTTTCTGCGGGCTATTGACGCTTTGGGGCTGCCGGTGGCGGATGAAACGCTGCTGCCTTTACCGATCAGCGCCGCCGATCAAGACCAGGTGGCGCGGTTCTTGCAGGAGCAGGTCGGACGGGATTTTATTGTCCTCAATCCCAACACCAGCGCCTTAGCTCTGGAACGGCTGTGGCCGCCGGAATACTTTGCCGATTTGGGCCAACAGCTTTTGGATCGCTTCCCCGACGTGAGCCTTGTTCTGATTGGCGGGCCGGAGGATCATACCCGCGTGGCGCATGTGCGCAGCCTTATAAAGTCATCTGATCGGGTGTTGCAGGCGGCGGGTCGCTTCTCGCTGCGTCAAACTGCCTATTTACTAAGCCGCGCCAGAGTATTTGTCTCCAATGATTCCGGCCCCCTGCATTTGGGCGTGGCAATGGGAGTGCCGTCGGTGGGGTTATTTGGGCCGGAAACGCCGGTGCTCTACGGCCCGCGCGGCCCTCGTCATGCCGCGATTTCCTCCGGCGAAATCTGCAGCCCGTGCATCTCGGTGTATAATGATAAAGTCGTCAATTGCCGCAAAGACGCTATTTGCATGAAACACATAACGGTCGCGCGCGTTTTGGCTGCCGTTTGTCAGCGCTTTTCAGCGTCAGTAGAAGAATGGAACGCAGATGCTTTTTCTTGAATTGCTATGAAGAAAACGATCGCTCTTTCGATAGTCTGCCTGGCTTTACTCGCGTTCCAAATCCGCTATGGCCTTGTTCCGGCCTGGCGCACGGTGCAGTCGGATTTCCCGAACTATTACACCGCCGCGCGATTGCTGTCCGACGGTCAGGCTTCGGCGCAATTTTATGATGATGATTGGTTTCAGCGCCAAATTCGGGGTTACGGGATGGAAGCTGCCGGTAAGTTCGCCCCGTTTCCGCCGGCGACGGCCTTTGTCATGCTGCCGTTGAGCGGATTTTCACCGCTGACGGCCAAACGCATTTGGACGGTGATCAATCTGCTGGCTTTGCTGGCGAATATTTGGCTGCTGCGACAGTTAAGCCGGCAGTCCTATCTGCACTGCGCCGTCTTTCTTTTGCTGGGCGGCTTCGGTCTGGCCAACACCTTCAAACTTGGCCAATTCTATTTGATTTTATTGCTGCTGATTTTGCTCGCCGCCTTCTGCGTCCTGCGCAAGCGCGATGGCCTGGCCGGGATTTTGCTCGGTCTGGGCGCGTCGATTAAGTACTTGCCGATCATCTACGTGCTTGGCTTTGGATTGAATCGCCGCCCGCGGCTGATTGTGGCCGGACTTGTAACGATTGGCGGTGTGATGCTATTGGAGGCGGCGGTCTTTGGCACGGATGTTCATTTCCAGTTTATCCGAACCATCCTTTTGCCGCATTTAAACGGTGTTTTGCAAACGCAGGACCCGTTTACCCCGACATTTCAATCCTGGAACAGTCTGCTGCGCAACATTTTTGTCTATGACCCGCTTCGAAATCCACACCCGCTCATCCCCTGGCCAACCGGTTTTTTAATCGCACGCACTGTTATCTTGCTGTTGATTTTTGGATCGGCCGCCCGGACGATTTATCGTCTTCACGGCGCGGAGGCCATGTGGCTGCGCCTGAGTATCATTGGCCTGGCGGTGATGGCGGCTTTACCGGCGTCGGCCACTTATCATTTTATCTTGCTGGCGTTTCCGGTGGCGATTTTATGGCGCTATGCCGATCAACCGGGCTTGCGTTATCATTTCTGGACAGTTTATGTTTTGTACGCGGCGATCGGCTTGCTGCCGGTTCACTATTTTAGCGGCTTCAGATATGCGGGCGGCTGGATATTTTTGGCTTATCCGCGCCTGTTTTTGATGACGAGCCTGTTTATTACCGGACAGATTTTCGTCACAGCCGTTGTGCGTACAGGACTTGGCAGGTTATCGATAAAAACCGTTGAAACGGTTTCGGCTATGTAGGCAAGAGACGCTATCACCCCGTTAAAACGGGGTGTTACATTAACACCGGAATTCATTCCGGTGTCGCAGAGCACCCTAAAACTACCTTTTAACCGTTTTAACGGTTTAATCTTCCAAGTCCTGGTGCGTAAGCGTTTGGCGCATAAGGAGCATGAATTTTATCATGAACCTTCCCAAAATTTACCGGTAACAAACAGCCAGGCCGACCTTCCCCGTTCGCCTGATCAGGAATGGCAACCTCTTTTTGACTTACCTTTTTAAGAAGGACAATCTATGAAAGCGATTTTTGCAATCCTCTTTTTATGCTTCATCGTAAACCTGAGTACACCGCCGGTGATGGCCCAGCCGCGCGGCAATTTTGGTGATTTTAGCGGCGGCAGCTTGTCCGGTCGAGTTACGGATGCGGCTACCGGCGCGGCCATCGAATACGCTAACATAGTGCTTTATAGCTTGCGCGACAGCTCACAAGTGACTGGCACGGTGACTGATGTTCAGGGGCGCTTCAAGTTAATCAAGGTACGTGGCGGGCGTTTTTTTGTGAAGGTCAGTTTTTTGGGTTTCGCCGATCAGGTTGTTAAAGATGTGCGTCTGACGCCCAAGGAGCCGCTGGCCGATTTGGGCGAGATTCGCTTGCAACCACAGGCATTGCAAGGAGAAGGCATAACTGTGGAGGCCGAACATGCGCCGGTTGAATTTAAGATTGATAAAAAAGTCGTTAATGTCGCGCAACAGTACACTGCGGCGTCGGGCACGGCAGTGGATGTGCTGGAAAATGTGCCGGCGGTCAGCGTGGATATTGAGGGCAATGTCAGTTTGCGCGGCAGCGGCAGTTTTAAGGTGCTGGTGGATAACGTGCCATCGGTATTGGAGGCCAGCGACGCCCTGCAGATGATTCCCGCCAGCAGTATTGATCGCATCGAGATTGTGACCAATCCGTCCGTGAAATACGGCGCGGAAGGCCCGACCGGTTTTATCAATGTGATTTTAAAAAAAGGCCGCAGTAACGGGCTAAACGGCGTTTCTAATCTGAATGGCGGACGTAACGGCCAAAAAGGCGGCGATTTTTTAATCAACTACCGGCAAGGCAATATTAACTATTTTATTGGGGCTGATTACGGCAAGCACGCCATTCCCGGTGATTTGCGCGATACGAATCGCACTACGATCAACGGCGCCACGACGCTGCTTGAATCCGATGGTGAATTTGAGCGGGGTCACACAAGTTCCGGCGTACGCGGTGGGGCCAACATAACCCTCGGTTTGCAGGATAAGCTTAACGTAAGCGCACGATATGGCGGGCGCGATTTTTTGATGGGTTCCAGCCATGATTATAAGGCCTGGAGTGATGCCGAAATGACACCAAACACCTATTCAACCAACAGCGACAT
>CAYOLL010000225.1:0-8860 GCA_964404765.1 uncultured Gemmatimonadota bacterium
CCATCGGGGCGGCCTGTGAGGCGTATGAAGAATCGTAACCATTAAACGGGTCGCCACGATGGGGCTTGAAATGCGGAAGTTATTTAATGCGCAATCCTAAAACATCTTCTTCTTCTTAAAAAAATAAAACATACCAATGCAGATAATAACCATTGCGCTCAGAACTGTAGGATACGCCCACCGATAATGCAATTCCGGCATAAATTCGAAGTTCATCCCATAGACACCGGCGATAAAGCTCATTGGAATAAAAATAGTGGTAATGCTGGTTAACACCTTCATCGTCTGATTCAAGCGGTAGCTCAGGTTGGAAATTGAAGCGTCTTCCAAGCCGGATAAAATATCGCGAAACATCTCGATAACTTCGATCAGTTGAACGACATGGTCGTGCACATCACGCAAAAAAAGGCGGGTAGAGTCCGCAACCTGCGTGGTATCTTCTTTGATCAGGCAGTGGATCATTTCCCGAACCGGCCAGACCATTTTGCGAAATGAAATCAACAGTCGCTTGAGTTGATGTACCCGATTGATAAAATTAGGCTCATCCTCGTCCAGCGCATTTTCCAGCTCGCCGATTTGCTCGCCGATTTTATCCAATACTAAAAAGTAGTGGTCAACAACGGTGTCTAAAATCGTGTAGGCCAGATAATCCGCATCCATCCGGCGAACACGGCCCTTTTTGGTGCGCAGACGTTCCCGAATGACTTCCAGAACTTCACTTTTTTCTTCTTCTTGAAAGGTAATCAGGCCGCGCGGCATAAGGACCACGCTAAACTGCTCGGAGTATATCTTGCGCTCCTGCTCCTGATAAGACAGCGTTTTCATGACGAGATACAAACAGTTGTCGTACTCATCCAGTTTTGGACGCTGGCAACTGTTGACAACATCTTCCAGCAAAAGCGGGTGCAGGTGAAAGCGTTGCCCGATGGCTTCCACCACTTCTACCTGATGAATACCGCTAACGGCTGCCCAACAGATATCCGGCAGTTTGTCTTCGTTTTCATTCTGTGGAATCTCTTTAGCCGAGGCTACGCTGAACTCGCGGAAAACATGCTCTGTATACTCAATTACGGAAATTTCAACCTGATGGTCACGCGGGCGTCCGACATGTAATAGTGTTCCCGGCGGCAGTCCGGCCTGTTTAGTTCGTTGGTTATAGAAATAAGCCATATATATCCCTCCTTTTGTCCGACTACTTATTTGGTGTATTGCAGCGGAACTTTGTCATTACCAGGATATTTCCAGACTTTTTTTGAACTTGGTTGCAAGCATTTTTAGCCATTGTTGAAACAAACCTGACGGGTTTCCGAACCCGTCAGGTCTCACTTATCCCAGGAACCCTATTTTTTCCTAAAAACCAGGACGGTTGTGTCGTCATGCGGTTCGGCGCCTTGTCCGAATTCGCGCAATGTTTTAAACAAGGTGTCTACAATCTCGCTGACCGGTCGGTGTCCGTTTGCCTGCAGAAAATCTTTAAGTGCGTCTAACCCGTATAAGGATTGTTGCAGGTCGTGAAATTCGGTTACGCCATCGGTATAGAGCAGGATTGTGTCGCCGGTTTTCAGATCAATCGTCTTGAGGTTGACGTAATCGCTTAAATCTTCTTCTACACCCAGCCACAGTCCGCCGACTTTATGCGCCTCAATCGACTTATCCAGACAGCGATAGATGAGAATATGTTCATGACCGGCGCCGCTATAGGTCAATGTCTCTTGCTCGATATCCCATTTCATCAGCAGCATGGTGACCATAACCGGCATGTCCATATTGTTGGCGTCTTCGTAGACATGTACATTTGTCTGGCAAATCATGCTGTCCGTACCGAGATGCTGTGAGGTCAGGGTGTGAATAATCGTACGGACTTCAACCATCATTAAACTGGCCGGAACGCCTTTGCCCGATACATCGGCAATCGCAATGTAAACATGCTTGTGATCGGGAGACAGAATCATATCGTAGTAATCGCCGCCCACATGCTTGGCGGCTTCCATCCGTGCAGCCATTTCCAGATTACGCACATTCGGAAAGCGGGTTGGAACCATAGATAATTGAATGGCCCGCGCCGCTTCCAGATCTTTTTCCTGCATCTCCAGTTTTAATGCCTGCAACTCCTCATGCTTTTTACGTAATTCCTCATGCTTTTGTCGTTCCAGCCGTTTGTTTTGCAGCCACAATGCTAACAGCACCACCCCAAATCCGGTTAACCAGAGTAACAGTTTAAACCAGATCGTCTGCCAAAACGGTGGAATCACGCGGACATGAATTGCCACGCCTTCTTCATTCCACAAACCGTCATTGTTCGAACCCTTAACCCGAAAAGTATAGTTCCCGCCGGGCAGGTTGGGAAAGTTTACAAAGCGTCGGGCGCCGGCATCAATCCAATCGTCGCTTAATCCTTCCATTTGATATTTGTAGCGATTGCGCTCCGGCTGGGTAAAATCCAGCGCGGCGAATTCAAATGAAAAGAAATTGCGCTTATATGACAGCTCAATATTATCCTGAAATTTTTGCAGTTCATCAAAGATTTTGAAGGCTGTGAGTTGAATCGGCGGCAGGTGCGGATTATCCTTTACTTGTTTGGGATAAAACCGGTTAAAACCGTTAATACCGCCAAAGTACATTTCACCATTGGCGCTGAGATGAAAAGCCCCGGTGTTAAAAGTATTACTCTGCAGGCCGTCGCTAATGCCATAGTTACGACTGCTGCTGTTGGCCGTATTAAAGCGCGCCAGACCATTGTTGGTGCTGAGCCAAAGCCGGCCGGATTCATCTTCCAGGATGCCGTAGATCGTGTTGCTGGGCAGACCGTCTTTAACGGTGAAGCGCTTAAAGGCTGCGGCTTCATTTTTGGCGATTTCTGCGGGTGTTAGCAGATTCAGACCGCCGGCAGTGCCGATCCATAAGTTGCCGCTTTTATCCTGCGTGATGCTTAGCACGCGATTGTGACTAAGACTATTCTGGTTTTGGGGATTGCTTTGAAAGCGGATAAAAACGGCCTCAGCCGGATTCAGCGGTTGATCACCTGACGGCAGTTTTAAACAATTCAGACCGTTGTCATCAGTGCCGATCCAGAGATTGCCCGCCAGATCTGGGTAGATGGCCCGGATGCGGTTACTGCTCAATCCGGTCGGCTTGGTTAGATCGGCCATGATAGGTGTAAATATCTCGGCGTAGGGATCAAAAGCAATGAGGCCACGATCCGTGCCCAGCCAAATCCGGCCGCCGCTATCTTCCCGCATCGTGTTGATCGGATCATACTCATTCTTCTCGCCGCCAAAAAGGCGTCGAAACGAGCCGCGGCTGCGGTCCATTAACCGACACAGACCGCGATTTGTGCCAACCCACAATACACCGCTTTGGTCCTCACACAGGGATAACACCCGCTCACCACACAAGCTGCCCGGATTAAACGCCTGATGAGTGAAAACGGTGAAACGCTCACCGGCCGCCCGTTCGCCGGATCGAATCAGCAGCGAGCCAAAATTTTGATCCAGCTTGTTTAGTCCATTGTCCGTGCCGATCCAAATAGCGCTGACCTGATCGACCCACAGCGCATTCACACGGTTGTCGCTTAAAGTGTTGTCCCGGCCTGGCAGCGCCATATAATGGCGGAACTTGCGCGGCTTCAAGTCACACTTATTCAGGCCGCCGCCGCGCGTTCCAATCCACAACACTCCGGCCCGGTCTTCAAAAATGCAGCGCACATCGTTATGGCTCAAGCTGTTAGGATCGGTCGGATCATTCATAAACTCATGCCACAAGCCGGTTTCGCGCTGAAACCGTAACAGTCCTGCTTCGGCGCCGAGCCAAATATTTTTAGCAGTATCCTCATATACGACATGAACGGCGGCCCGCGTATTATTCTCATTAGAGGCCGGTTGGGTGAATTTTGTCGCCGGGTCGTAAATAACCGCGCCCTGCGCCGTGCCGATCCACAATTTGCCCGTCGAGTCCCAGCACAACGCACGCACATCGGCTATGGGCAGCTTGATTTCGACTAACGAGACCGTTTCTGATTTTAGATCGAGCCGGGCCAGGCCCAAGCTTGTGCCGATCCATAAAAAACCATCCGGTCCGATTGCCAATGCCTGAACTGTCCCGGACGGTAAACCGTCAAATGTTTTGAATGCTCCGGAGGCCAACCGGCACAGGCCGCCATCTTCTGCGCCGATCCACAACCGATCTTGATCGTCTTCCAACAAAACCTGAATCCGATTGCCGCACAAATCTGAACCCGACGCGTTTTGTCCAGCCTTTTTGGCGTCGTCATCGGCAGTTGTCGCAGAGGTTAAACCGGCTCGGAATTGTTGAAAGGAATCGTCGACAGGATTGTAGCGCAGCAGTCCGCCGCCCCATGTGCCCAGCCAAAATTGGCCGGATTTGTTCTGCAGCAATACCCGCAGATCACTTTCGGGAATAGATTGGGCATCCAGCGGATCGTGTTGAAATTTGCGGAATTCGTAACCATCGTAGCGGTTTAAACCGTCTTGTGTAGCAAACCACAAAAAGCCTTGCTGATCTTGCAGCGCGCCATAAACAATGTTATGGCTAAGGCCCTCTTGTGGAGTAATTCGCTCAAATTTAAGACTGGTGGCATTGCCGGACGCGCTGATGAGCCCGGCCATGAAGAGAAACAACGTGATGACGCGATACAGATAAGTTTTCATCTTGAAAAATCCCCCGATTGTTCAAAACTACCCGTCCGGTCAGGGGCGGGTTAAATTTCGACCAATTGTAGGTAGATACACTTGGAAAGTCAAGGAATTTGTCATTCGAACGGGCGCATTTATGGTAAACCTAACCTCGCGAAGGCTTCAGTGCACGATTTCACAAGCTTTGCAGTAAAGCCTTCGCAAGGTTACCCTACGCTTTTTGAGAAATTACCTGTAACCGGCGGATCTTTGCGAAGGTTTTAGTGCATGATATTACAAGCTTTGCAGTAAATCCTTCGCAGGATTACCTACGCTTTTTGAGCAGCTATGAAACGCTTTGTCGATCTAATGTTCGATATTGGATTGCTTCACTGATGTGAACAGCCAGAATTGACTCGGCGTGTTCCATATCGGCAATGGTGCGGGCTACTTTGAGAATACGGTCGTAGGCGCGGGCGCTGAAGCCAAATTTGGTGATGGCCAGATTCAGCAATTGACGGCTTTTGTCGTCTATCTGACAATATTTTTGAATATGTTTTGGCTGCATTTGGGCATTGTTATAGATGTTTTTTTGATCACAAAAACGAGCTAACTGCACTTCTCGCCCGGCGTTGACGCGCTGCCGGATGGTTTCGGAGCTCTCGCCGGTCGGCCGCCCGACCAATTCTTCAAATTTAACCGCCGGGACTTCGATGTGAATGTCAATGCGATCCATCAATGGGCCGGAAATCTTGGCTCGATAAGCTTGAATCACTGTTGACGAGCATTTACATTCGTTGCGAGGATCGCCATAGTAGCCGCATGGACAGGGATTCATAGCCGCCGACAGCATAAAGTTCGCCGGATAGGTCAGCGAAATGGCCGCCCGCGAAATGGTTACCAGTTTATCTTCCATGGGTTGGCGCATGACTTCCAGCACATTGCGGCGGAATTCCGGTAATTCATCCAAAAATAGTACCCCGTGATTGGCTAAGCTGACTTCACCCGGACGCGGATTATGTCCGCCACCGATCAAACCCGCATCGCTGATGGTATGGTGCGGCGAGCGGAACGGCCGCGTGGCGATCAAACCCTGGCTCGACGACAGCAGGCCGGCTACCGAATGAATCTTGGTCGTCTCCAGCGCTTCGTCCAGCGTCATTTTTGGCAAAATGGTCGGGAAACGTTTGGCCAGCATGGTTTTTCCGGAACCGGGCGGTCCAATCATAATGATATTATGCCCGCCGGCCGCCGCCACTTCCAGCGCCCGCTTGACATGCTGCTGACCTTTGACATCCAAAAAATCAACGGGATAGGCGGAGGCTTGATTAAATAAATCGTCCATGTTGATCACGTAGGGCGGAATCGTGGCCGGGTCTTCCAAAAAACGGATCGTATCAGCCAGTGACGTGACTGGGATGATGTCCAGCCCGGCGACCATGGCCGCTTCCGCCGCATTTTCCGTCGGCAGAATCAGGCCCTTGTAACCGTCCTGCCGCGCTTTGACGGCAATGGGCAGCGCGCCTTTGATCGGACGCAGGCTGCCGTCCAGCGATAGCTCACCCAAAATCACATACTTGTCCAGATGCGCCGCCGAAACCTGCTCCGACCCGGTCAGCAGGCCGATGGCAATGGGCAAATCCAGCGCGGCGGTTTCCTTCTTTACATCCGCCGGAGCCAGATTGATCGTGACGCTGCGGGTTGGAAATGAAAACTGAGTGTTTTTGACTGCCGCCGAAATGCGATCGCGGCATTCCCGCACTGCGCCCGACGGCAGGCCGACAACGGCATAATACTGCGGGCCGGGCGTGATATTCGACTCGACGATAATAATCATGGCGTCGATGCCGAGGGTTGTGCTGGAATAGACGCGGGTGAGCATTTAGACTCCGATCAAGAGATTGGGATGATACATTTTCTGCGGGCTGTCTGATCTGATTGATCTGATGAATTTGAAAGAAAATATGACAATCAGCCTTCATTTTATGGATGTCGATTCGGATTATCGACACACTCAAAGTCCTGGTGGCACTAATGGCCCAAACTGCTGATAGCACAACGCTTCTAAAATAACCGCATTGGTATTGCAGCACAAAACTTTATTTGGCTTTTGGCCTTTTTCGTACAAACCGGCATACCAGCCGCCTTGCGGATCATGCAACGAACGGACGGCTTCCATCAATTTTTGGGTGTAAGCCGTGCGATACAGCGCGTGCCAGCCAAAGGCCGCCTTGACGCTTAATTGGCGGAAGTCCGAAGCATCCCGACCATCATCCGTAATACAGTTCCAGGCCTTGCCGTCAGTAAAAACCGTGTTGTAGATAAAATAGGGCGCCTGATCCAAATGATCCTCGCTTACCGCAGTCAAAATACCGGTTTTTTGAAAGCGCGCTTCCTGCGCCTGATAGACGCGATACGCAAATTCGGCGGAAATTGCGTCCCAGCCAAACTCCAGTCCATCCAAAATATACGGCTCACTGACCACGTAATTGTGGGCGTAATATTTTTCCGGTGTGCGGCTGTCGGTCGGCACTTCTACACCCTCGATAGCCACATACGCCAAAAAATCATCGTAGCGCTGCGCCTCGCGCACATCATAGCCCAACAGCGAAACAGCCCGGGCGGCGTATTCTTCGTAACCGAGCCGGCCTTCCTGTAAAAATACAATTTGCTGCGTAGAATCGTAGACTGCCCCGAATAGCTTACCGTTATGCACCAGCTTATCCATCTTCCAGCGGGCCAGCACCTGCCGCACCAGAGGGGTAAACTGTGGATAATCCCATACCAAAATATGAAACGGGCTGAGAAAGCGTCCCTGATCAATGGCAGACCAACCGATTCCTTTTTCAGTCGGCGCATTTTGGTAGTTCACCATTTGCAGCGTTTGGGTGTGATAAACCTTGTTAGGCAGCATGTCGCCAAAGAGCGGCAGAACAGCCAAGGAGTTAAGCGCCACGCCCATCCGCACGGCAAACGTATCTGCCGAAATGATTTGCAGTTGTTCCGCCGCGATCAGCGCCATCAAGTATGAGGCTGTGTCCCATAACGTCGTGGAAGGAAAGCCGTCCACCGAGTTAACCAGGCCGGTTGGCTGATAATTTCGCTCAAAATAGCGCCAGGCAATTTGGGCGGCTTCTCGCTCCTCCACAGTGAGTGGCTGTATTGCCGGGTGCGGAATATTGGGGCTGTAAACGATAGGCGCGCCCGTCGTCTGCTGCGGCTGCCAGACCTGTGGCCGAGCTTCCGGATTTAACAAGTCGAGCGTTTCCAACCGAATAATAATGCCAAATGCGACAATCAGCCCCAACAAAAACACGATGCGGCTGCGCGCGGTAACAAGTCCTTCGGAAAATGTCATGATTGTTCATCCTCCGGCTGCCAAAAAGCCGAGGCTACAATACCATACATAGCCGCAACATTAAAGGCGCCCCAAAATATGTTTGCTAAAAATGCGCTCAGGTTGATTGGATATCCCAGATAAAACTTCAGACCGCTAAACAAAATGCCCAACACTGTGCCGAGTATGACTAAAAACTGCGGCATTACCAGATAAAAGAAATTGCCTTCCTGTCGATCTTTGGGCGTAACCGGAAATTTTATTTTTTCGCCTTTCAGCACCGTCCACAAAGCGCGAAAATTGATCGGGAAAAAGGACAGATACGATGATTTGCCGTCCCAGGCCGGAATGCCCCATGTGCCTACCAAAAAAGCCAGCTCGTTCATAAAAATAAATGGCAGAAAGTGGACAAAAAAGTCAAAAGAATAGGCCGAAACCGGCGTCAAATCGGTGAAAAAATAGATGATTGGCGAAATCAAAAATACGATGTTCCAGATGCAGCCAAGATAGCCCCACACCGTCGCGCCGTACATCAACTTTTGCTGCAAAGTCAGGCCGGACTTGAAAAGTGGCCGGTCGTGCAGAGCAATATCCAGCGTGCCGCCGGCGTACTTAAAGCGTTGCACCGCCCAGCTATGCAAGTCCTGCGGAGACAGCATTTTGGATTGCACACCCGGATGCAGCACGGACTTCCAGCCCCGTTCACGCTGAGAATGCAGCACAATGGATGTAAAAATATCTTCCGAAACGTGAAATTTGTAGGGCGTGAGTTCCGTTTCTAAGGCCAGCTCGCGGCGCATGGCTTCTTCCAGATCGGCGCGGATCTCCGGATCAGCCACTTCCGACACAATGGGATGGACAAAACCGTCCACGGCATCCACGTATGTCTTGA
>CAYOLL010000226.1:0-8563 GCA_964404765.1 uncultured Gemmatimonadota bacterium
TTAATTTACAAATAGAAAACAAATTATGAAACTATGTGTGATGTCAATTTAATTGAATATCTTAGTGATTCTTTGTGCTTTAGTGATTTCGTGGCTGATGAATAATTCAGGCCAAAGCATTTCACCTCAGTGTGACAAGTCTATCTTTTTTAGCGTATCCTGTCAACCTTTTTGCCGCATTTGAGGCAAATTTTCCTTCGCTTTATACTTCTCCTATACTCAGCCGCCGAGTTCATTTTGCCGTTGCGCGGAATAATCTACGTTCTTATCAGTAATACACTTTGCGCTTTACCGCACTGCGTATTTGCTGTATACTCATCACAACGCCAAATTCGTCATTCCTAATTTTTAATTCTTAATTTCTTTGCCCGGAGGATTTTATGTTTTCGTCCAAAATAACGCTGTTGATCCTGCTGCTCATCTTCGCGACGGTTGTTTTTTCCCAAACCGCGCAAACCGGCAAGCCGGCATCCGCTTCCAAAGGCGATGCCGAATTCGACAAAAAAAACTACGTCGCCGCGCTGGAGGCTTATCGGACTGAATTGGCCAAACTGCCCGCCGTGACCGCCGACAAGCGCTTCCATCTCGACTACAAAATCGGCCTGTGCATGGTGCGCTTGCAGCGCGAGCAGGACTACCGCGAGCAGTTCGAGAAGCATATTGCCGATTACCTGACCCGCGCCGCCGGGACGATCTGGGAACCACGCGGCTACTATCTCAAAGGCTTGTTTCAGCCGTACGCCTGGTACGGCGAATATGATCAAGCCGACAGCGTCAACCTGCACCCGTTTGAAAAAGCCCGCCAACGCTACAATCCTTATCTCAAAGACAAAAATCTCTGGCCCGGCGAAGTCTTTGACATTGACTTTGAACTGGCCAAAGTGCTGGAACAGAGCATTTATCAGCACGACAATTGGTATAATGAAAAACAAGTCCGACAAGGTCTCGTGCCGGATGGACATCAGGACGACATCGCTGAATTGGAAAAGAAAGAGCGCGAATCGTTAGCCGAAAGCAACTCCCCCGCCAAAGCCGAATACTCCACCAAACGGGAAGTCCGCCAACGCCTCATCTTTCTCTACCGTGAGATGGAGAAGGTAGATTTTCCAAATCTCAAAGATTTGGAAAATCTTGAACGGGGTTTCAAAGTCAAATACAACCTGGCCAATTTCCTGCGCCGCCAGGCCCGCACCGATGTGTATCGTCTGGAAGCGCTCAAGCTGCTGCGCACGGTGCGCGACGAGGCCAAAGCCGGCAAGCTGCGCGAAGACGCCCACTACATCCTCGTCCTGCATCATCAACAAAACGGCGACTTGATCAGCGCCAAAAAAGAGGCCGAAGCGTTGATCAAAGATTTCCCGAAATCGCGCTGGGTGTCCGATTGCCGGGCCGTCCTTCAGGAAATCACCAAAAAAGAATTGTCGTTGCAAGTCAAGACCGTCTTTCTGCCCGGCCAGACGCCCGATTTTATGTTGACCAGCCGCAATCTGGATAAGGTGGAACTGAGCCTGCGCCCGCTGGATTTGGTCGGCTTTTTGGAGAAAAACAAAAATCGTTTTGAAAATCAATATTTGTATAACCTGGAGATGTTCGGCGGGATTGACAAAGCGCTGGATTACGCCGGCAAGCCGCTGAAAACCTGGGCGCACAAAACGTCCGGCAAAGACGATTTTAAAATCGTGGCCGACTCATTGGCCGTCACGTTAGAGCAGCCTTTGCCGATGGATTGCTATTTGCTGCTGGCTGAAGCCTCCCAGGTTCGCGCCGCCGCTTTGATCATCGTCACGGATTTAGCCATGGTGCAGCGCACGGCCGGGGACAAGTCGGTCGTGTTTATGGCCAACGCCATCACCGGCGCGCCGGTAGCCGGGGCGCAAGCGACGATTATCCAGGCCGACAAATGGCAGGCCGGACAAACCGATGCCGACGGGCTTTTTCAGGCCACGCTGGTCAGGAATAACAACGATTGGCAATACAACCAAATCGCCTGTTTCGGCTATTTGCAAAAGCGTGTGCCCGATTACAAGGTTTTGCAGGTCAATACCGCCGTGGCCGTTTCGCCGCAGAGCTATCGTAATTATTATGACGATCAGGAACGGCTGCAAAGCTACACCATCACCGACCGCACGGTTTATCGGCCCAAGCAAACCGTCTACTTCAAGCATCTGTTTCGCGAGAACAAGGACGGCGTCTTTTTCCCGGCCACGAATCGTCAAATTCAAATTTCCATCAACAATCCCAAAGGCGAAGTCGTGCTGGATTCCACCTACACGGCCAATGAATTTGGCAGCATCGCCGGTTCGTACGCCGTGCCCGACGAGGCCCCGCTGGGCGCGTACAACTTCCAAATCCGCGCCAACGGCAACTGGATTTACGGCTCGAACGCCCAATTCCGCGTGGAGGAATACAAACGGCCGGAGGTCAAGCTGAATATCCTGGCTGACGAGGCCACGCTCAAAGTCGGGCAGACGGCCAAAGTCACGTTGCAGGCCGAGTATTACTTTGGCGGCGGTGTGCCGGACGCGGAAGTCAGCTACACGATCAAGCGGCGCAATTATCGGCCGTCATTTTACGCGGGCAACGATTACGACTGGCTGTATGGGCGCGGTTTTGCCGATGTTGAGCGCGACCGAGGCTGGTGGTGGCAGCGCTGGTGGTATTACGATTGGCAGGAGACGGTTGTCAAATCCGGCACGGCCAAAACCGACGCCACAGGTGAAGTCAAAGTGGATGTGCCGACCGCCGACCTGCTGTCCGACGATTGGGACGATGCCTACATGTTGAGCGTGGACGCGCACGTGACCGACGCCAGCCGCCGGCAGGTGGACGCGCACAAGGAGTTTGTCCTGCCGGTGCAAGAGTTTTACGCCCACGTTACCTGCGAGCGCAACTTTCTGCTGCCCAACGAAAAAGCCAAATTCACCATCCAAACCCTGACGCCCAATTACGCGCCCTACGACGCGGGGGGCGAAGTGCAGATTTTCAAATTGATCGAGAAGAACACCCCCCCGGCCCCCCTTGACAGGGGGGAATTAACGGAAGACCCGTACATCGAAACCAAAATTTTTAGCGAGAAATTGAAGACCGTCGCCGGGCGGGCCGAATACGTCTGGATTCCCAAAGAGGATGGGCGCTTCCGGGTCAAGTTCCGGGCGCTGGACGCACGGGAAAAAGTGGTCATCGGTCAGACCGAGTTGTGGGTGGCGGGCGAGAAATTTGCCGGGCGGACGTATCGCTTCAGCGGCCTGAGCGTCACGACCGACAAAGGCACCTACGCCGAGGGCGAAACCGCCCATCTGCTGCTGACCGTCGAGCGCGAAAACAGCCACGTCTTTTTGACCGCCGCGGCTAATAACGACCTGTTCAGCGCGGATGTGATCGCCGTTTCCGGGCGGGCCAAAACCATCCCGCTCAAGATCACGGCGCAGCATGTGCCCAACTTTTTCCTGACCGGCTATGCGTTGCGTGACGGCAAAGTATTGACCGACAACCGGCAAGTGTTTGTGCCGCCGGCCAAACATTTTATCAACGTGGAATTGGCGGCGGACAAGACCGAATACAAGCCGGGCGAGACGGGCAAATTCAGCCTGAAGACGACCGATTCCGCCGGTCAACCGATTGCCTCGGAAGTCAGCCTGAGCGTGTTTGACGCCTCGCTGCTCTACATCGCCCCGGATTTGACGCCGGACATTCGCCGTCACTTTTACGGCAGTTTGCGTAATGAAAATGTGCCGACGGTTTTTTCGCTGGATTACGCCGTTTATCCCAAGACCGAAGATAAGCAAGAGTACAAACAATATGAAGGACACGGTTATCCGGCCGGTTGGTATGAGATCGGTGAGATGGATGACCTGGCGCAGGAAGAAAGCGGCGTCGGTTATGGCCGGGCAACGGGCGGGGCAATGGTACAAAAGAATCAAACAGCGAGTGTAAGAGTTGCATCTGCCCCAGCTCCGGCAATGGCTGCGATGGAAATGGCCGCCGATGCCGTCGCAACTAACGGTAAGGCGAAAAAGGATGGCGATGGGCGTGACGAAAAGGAAGTTAAGCCGGATTTTAAGCCGGAAATCCGCGCCGACTTTTCGGAGACGGTGTTGTGGCGGCCTTTTGTGGTCACCGATAAAAACGGCCTGGCCACCGTCGAATGCAAATACTCGGACGCCTTAACAACCTGGCAAGCGACGGCTAAAGCCATCACGACCAGCACACAGGTGGGCGAGGCGACCACGACCGTGCGCACGAAGAAGGACATTTTGGTGCGCTTGCAAGCCCCGCGCTTCTTCGTGGAAAAGGACGAGGTCGTTCTGTCAGCCAATGTGCACAATTACTCGACGCAGAAGCAAAGCTTGAATGTGAAGCTGGAGTTGGAAGGCGGGACGTTGGAGCCATTTGAAAATAAAACGAATCCACGACCGCCGGCAATTTTTCAAATTGAAAATGCGCTGCAATTGGAGCCAAATTCCGAAAAACGCCTTGACTGGCGCGTCAAAGTCACCCAATCCGGTGCGGCCAAAATCCGCGTCACCGCCGCCTCCAAAACCGACGGCGACGCCATGGAAATGACCTTCCCGGTGATTGCCTACGGCATCGAAAAGATGGTGGCGCAACTGGGCGAATTGAAGGACGGGGCAAAGACGGCGAATTTGACGATTGCCGTGCCGGACGAAATCCGCCCCGGCTCGCAATCGCTGACGATTCAGTTGAATCCGTCGCTGGCGGCCATCACCATTGACGCGCTGCCCTATCTGGCCGATTATCCGTACGGCTGTTTCGAGCAGACCATGAGCCGATTTGTTCCGGCGGCATTGACCGCCAAAACGCTGCAAGATTTGGGGCTGAATCTGCGCGATCTGCAAAAGGCGCGCAAAAATATCATGGCCGAAAAATTGGCCGCCGGTCGTTGGCATCACCGCGAAAGCCCGGTCTTTGACGATGCTGAATTGCGCAATATGATTACAGCCGGGTTGGAACGGCTGATGCACTTTCAGAAACCCGACGGCGGCTTTGGCTGGTGGACGAACGACGGCTATTCCGATCCGTACATGACTGCGCACGGCCTGAACGCCCTGCTGCTGGCCCGCGCCTGCGACCTGAACGTGAGCAAGAGTATGCTGTCCCGCGCTGCCGACTTTTTGGCCAATCACCTCAAAACCCACGACAACATCCCGGAAAATTTGCAGGCCTACGCCTTTTACGCCATCTCCAACTATGACCCGAAAACGGTCGACGTGAAGGCGCTGGACAAGATTTACAACAAGCGTGATAAGCTATCCTACTATTCCTGGGCCTTGCTGGGCCTGACTTACACCAACATCGTGCTGGACGAAATGGGCCAATTCAAGCCGGGCAATCTCGCGCCGGGTTCAGTGGACAAGCCATTGATCAACCAGAAAATCAAAAGCGCGGCATTCGAAAAAATGGTCGTCCTGCGCGAAAATTTGCTGGATCGCATCAAGACGGACGAGAACAACGGCGCAAAGCAATATTACTGGCAACCGGAAGGCGGCTATTGGTGGTATTGGTGGAACGACCGCATCGAAACAACGGCCACGGCCTTGCAATTCCTCAACCGGGTGGACCCGCAGAACGAAGCGCTGGCCGGCGTGGTGCGCTGGTTGGTCAACAATCGGCGCGGCAATCGCTGGAATAGCACGAAGGACACGGCCCTGGCCGTCAGCGTGCTGCTGGAATACGCCCGGACGCACGGCGAACTGTCCGCCAACTACACCCTCACCGTCAAGTTAGACGGGGCGCAACTCAAGGCCATCGAAGTCACGCCGCAAAACCTGCTGACGTTCGATAACCAAATCGTCGCCCCGGCCTCCGGCCTGAAGCCCGGCGCGCACCAAATCGAAATCACAAAGGACGGCAAAGGCAGCCTGTATTATGCGGCCTTTGTGGAATATTTCACCAAAGAAGACCCGATCAAGGGCACGGGCAACGAGTTGTATATCACGCGGGACTATTACCGCCTGAACGACGTGCCGCCCGGCGCGGCAGAACGCGGCGAACTGACCACCGCCCTGAAGAACGGCGACATCCTGACCAGCGGCGAGGAAATCGAAGTCGTGCTGCGCTTAGACGCCCGCAACGACTACGAATACCTCGTCTTTGAGGACATGAAACCGGCCGGTTGCGAGTTCACCATCGTCCAATCCCAGGGCGGCTGGATGGAGTTGCGCGACGAAAAGGCCGTCTTTTTCCGAAACTACTTGCAACAGGGCAAATCGGAAATCCGCTACCGCCTGCGCGCGGAAACGCCCGGCATCTTCCACGCGCTGCCGACGGACGGGCGGTGCATGTACGCGCCGGATGTGCGGGGGATTAGCGATAGTTTTGTGGTGGGGGTGGAGGACAAATAAATGGAAAAAATACAACTGTTTCGCGCTGAAGATTTGCAATCTATTTGCAAAATACTTGCTGATACTTCAAAAGGTTTGACTGGAAGCGAGATTGAGTATTGGCTTAAAAATGGCAATATTCCTGACGTTTCTCCTGGCGCAACTAAATGGAAGCGTTTGTACGATGCGTTTGTTGAGTTTCAAAACAAGCATCAATTCGGAAATCACGTTGTAAAGTTCATAATTCACGTGATGAATCCTGTTCTGTATACAGACAAGCCGTTTGTTTTTGCTGAACGTAGGGATAAGCTGAATGCCGTTCTCTCGTTTTCCGGCATGTCCGTTGGTGATGACGGCAAAATCAGACGGGTGGAAAAAGCCAGCAATTTGGATGAAGCGATGGCAAGAGCAAGTCGTCTACATGCCGCATTGCTTTCAAGGCAAGTGCATCCAGACATTTTGCTGTTTTGCAAAGCCGAACTTTTTCAAGAAAACTACTTTCATGCAATTTTTGAAGCAATGAAGTCAATCACGGAAAAGATTAGAAGGCTATCCGGCGCAAGTAGTGATGGCGCGACCTTAGTAGATGATGCCTTTGGATTCAAAGGCGGGGGCGATCCTATTTTGGCAATCAATGCGCTTGCAACTGAGAGTCAACGTGGTGAACAACGCGGATTTGTAAACTTGTTGAAAGGATTGTATGGGACTATTCGCAACCCAATTGCCCACGATCCGAAAATTGAATGGGATACGTCTGAACAAGACGTGATGGATATTCTAACGACTCTATCTCTGATTCATCGAAAGCTTGACAATGCGGAAAAATTTAGGTGAGGATAAGGCCGTCTTCTTCCGCAACTACCTGCCGCAAGGCAAGCGCTAAATCCGCTACCGCCTTCGCGCGGAAACGCCCAACATCCTCCACGCCCTGCCGACCGACGACCGGGAAAGTAGCAAAAGCCGCGTCGAGTTGAAGATTAAAAGCGCGTGTCAGAATCTCACCCTAAACAAGGAAAGGAGTTTTCCCAAATGAAACCCATGCTGAAGGCTGTAGACGATCAAAAAACGTGTATGCGTTGCAATTCTTTTTTCTCGTTAATCATGGACGAGCCGGCCGCGTTTGGCATTTGCCTGAACAATCCGGTCTTTGATCCCTACATTGAGGACATTCTGGAAAACATGGACATGACCCGCTGCGCCGATCTGATTGAGGCGCACAAATTTAACGGCAACGACTTTTTTTGCGAAGATTATGAATTGATGAAAAGTTACGAAATTGATGATGATAACCCGCTCGGACAACAGCTCAACGATCTGGTCATGCAGCAAAAGAACACTCCGCAGAAAATTGTCCAGGTCATGTTGGACGACCCGGACAGCATAGATGGGCTGTTGGATCAGATAGATTGGAAGAATGCGCCCATCACCAAACAAGCACGGGCCTTGTCCGGCGCTGACCCGAAGGAACAAAAAAAGGCGGTTGACTCGTTGCACGCTTATGTAGCCATGGGCAATATGACGGCGCGGAATGAACTGCTGCGTTTCTTTTGCCAATTGCCGCCGCCGGTCACGGTGGAAGATGCCCATTTCAAACTGGAATTGCTGCAAAAGATTGCCCCGTATGACCGGGATTTTGATTTACTGCCGGATTTGGTCCGCGAGTTGTATGAGGTTGAGTCCAATAATGCCACGCGGCGGTGGATGTCCGGCATTTTCAAACGCCTCCGCCTGGCTCCATATCACCGGCTCAAGCCCGCTTTGGAAGAAATGCTTACCAGCAAACATTTTTCCCACAGACTCAAAGCGCGTATCCGCGAAACCCTGGATTACGCGGAAGAAACTTATCTGTATGAGCACCATGTTCATTGAAATTTACCGGCGAACGGCGGCAGGCTCAAGACAGGCCGCGCCGGATGTGCGGGATTAGCGATAGTTTTGTGGCGGAGGTGGAGGATAAGTAGATGAAAGTCATCCAAAAGATTCGGCAGAAAATTTTGACCTGCGCCTATTATCTTTCCAGCCATGTCGAAGACGAAATGATGGCGGACCGTTTGGAGCGTGACAATATTGAGCACGCAATTTTGAAGGGGTCGGTTCAAAAAAGTTGACGCTTGATCTTCGCGGAAATCGCTATCGTATTATCGGATCGGCGAAAGACGGGCATTGGTTACCTCACGTTCGCTAATTTTCAAGTATCTTTTTAAATTGTGCCTGATCGCCAC